>CADBRK010000066.1 GCA_902797065.1 uncultured Ruminococcus sp. | reverse complement strand
GGAAGACAGCATTGCTTTCCCCGAGGAGAGATTTACCGAGGGTATGCCTGTTACACATAATATTGAAGATGTTTCATTCGATGATTATGATTATGTGGCAGACGAAGAATTCATGCCTGACGATTACACAGCGGCTGACGGCGAGATGCCGGCGGAAGATATTCCTGCCGATGTCGGGTAAGGGGGCAGTATTATGATATTATCTCTGAAAGGCATTTATAAGAATTACGTTACCGGCAGCGTTGAAGTACCCGCTTTGAAGAACATTAATCTTGAGGTTGAGAAAGGCGATTATCTTGCTATAATGGGACCGTCGGGTTCGGGAAAGTCTACGCTTATGAATATAATAGGGTGTCTCGATAAGCCTACGTTGGGTGAGTACCTTTTTGACGGTATTAATATCGAAACGCAGAAAGACGCTTCTCTCTCGGAAATAAGGAACAAGGGTATAGGCTTTGTTTTCCAGAATTTTAATCTTCTGCCGAGGCAGTCGGCGTTGGAGAATGTGGAGCTTCCCCTGCTTTATGCCAAGGTGAAAAAGAGAACAAGACGTGAGATCGCCGAGCGTGCTCTTGAAAGAGTCGGACTTGCCGACAGAATGGATTTTTTGCCGACACAGCTTTCGGGCGGTCAGAAGCAAAGAGTGGCTATTGCAAGAGCTATTGCCAATAAGCCGAAGATCCTGCTTGCCGACGAACCTACGGGCGCACTTGATTCAAAGTCGGGAGATCAGGTAATGGAGCTGTTCTCCGAACTGAACCGTGAGGGTATGACTATTGTAATGATAACTCACGAGAAAGCGATCGCAGACTGTGCGCAGAAGATCGTTGTGATCTATGACGGAGAGCTTAAAACCATGGAGGAGTTTGAGCAGATACAGAACTCGCGCAGGCACAGCTTCGGAGGTGGAAAGAATGAGTAAGGCAAAGAAAGGTAAATTTAAGAAGAGAAAAATTATTATTCCTGTACTGATACTTGCCATAGCCGGCGCTGCAGTGTTCGGGGTAGTTAAAAAGCGTCAGGATGAAAACTTCGTAAAAGTTGTAAGCGTCGCAGAAGTCAACGAGCCGTGGATGAGCGACGGCGCACAGCAGTATTACGGCACGCTCAAACAAGGCAGCGTGGTAAATTACAAAGCCGAAGAGGAACTTGAGATAGACCGGATATTGGTAAACAAAGGCGATGTTGTAAGCAAGGGCGATGTGCTTTTTACATATAACACAAAGTCGCTGGAATTCAATGCGGATACATTAAAAAACCAGCTTAAAGCAATAGAGAATAACATTAAGATAGCCAACAATGAGCTTGCAATACTCAAGAGACTCCAGCCTTCGGAGAATGCTCCGAGCGATTATGTGCCCGACGACGAGCCCGATGACGAGACGGTCGATATTCCGGACAGCAGACCTGGCACTATCGGGCTGGAAGCGAGAATCTCTGCCGATACGATGCCTTTTTCCGGCAGCGGTTCACAAGAAGATCCGTTCATATATCTTGGTTCGGAAAGCACCGTTCTGACGGCAGACTTTTTGTCGTTCTTGGCGGATAACAGATCTTTTGCGCTTGTTTATGTTTGCACAGAAAACGGCGATGTGAAATACGGAAGAACGATAGACGGCAGCAAAATAGACAAGGCGGCTGCTTCGGATTGGGTATGTTCAACAGGCATAACCACCGATGCTATGGGAGGTGTTTCGGTTACCGAGGAGACTCCGTTTGCCGGATTTGTCGTGTATCCATATTCTGTTAATGTGTTTGCTATGGGCGGATCGGACGAAATTCCGAATGACGATGAGTATCAGGTCCCCGATGATTATCAGAATGATACTCAGACACAGCAGACAGATCCGGGGAATTCTTATACTTATGAAATATCCGATAAAGATAATTATATGTATACGAGAGCCGAACTGAACAAGATGATCGAAGAGAAGCAAAAGGAAATAGAAAAACTCGAATTCGATAAAAAACAAGCCGAGATAGATGTAAAAAAAGCTGAAGCAAAGCTTGAAACAGGCGCGGAGGTTGCGTCAATATCGGGTACGGTCACGTTTATTGCAACAGATAAGCGTCACTTGTCGGAGAACGGATATTTTGCAACGATAACGAGTTCAAGCGGCATGAGTATCACTTCAAGCGTAGGCGAGTTTTCACGCGACAAGGTCTCGCAGGGCGATGAGGTCACCATTACGGATTGGAACAACGGAATGGTGTACTCCGGCGAGGTTGTTTCGGTCAGCGATACGCCGATAGGCAGTGAGGATTCGGGAGAAAGTGCGGGAAGCAGCGATTTCGGTACAGAGTCGATGTATGAGTTTATTGTGAAGAG
>CADBRK010000065.1 GCA_902797065.1 uncultured Ruminococcus sp. | reverse complement strand
ATGTTGAAGAAATCCGCCGAATGGTGCGAGTATCGAAACGAGCTTATCCATGCGATGATGAACAAGAATATCGAGAGCCTTTACAGCGAACTGAGCGAAAAAGCAATTGAAGGAATGAAGATAGCCCGTTATTTCGATGACAGCATGGTCAAGAAACTGAAAAAGAAGAATGAGATACGGAAAGCCATCAGGCTGGATTGATGGAACTGGAGATCGATTCCGATGATGTAAATATATGTTGATTACGAAAATAAGAATAACGACCGTTTGAGGTTGTTGAGAAACGGAGGAATAAAAATTGGCAAAAGGAAACATCTTTGAAAATTTGGAAAACAAATACAAGTTTGCCACAGAGACTCAAATCATTGATATGGCATTAGACGCGCTTGGAAGAGCGATAACAGTCGAAGGACTTACAGATAGAATAAAAACCGGTATTATGCTTATCGGCGCTCGTATAGGCTTCGATACAAATGGCTATCTGAATGAGAAAGAAAAGGGGCTGGTTCGCAACGTTATAGGAAAGGTGTATTCGGGAAATCTTGATGATGAGGTTTTTCCGATTGTTGCTCAGAGAGTAACTGAGGATGATTATAGGACCATAGAACTCATTAATATGATGGGACCGGCGGTTGCGCTACCGACACTTGAATATATATTTGCCTGTGCATATATTGACGGAACAATAAATGACTCTACAGCAGAAAAGCTTGAAGAGATTTTCGGTATGGCTCTGTTGGCGGGATTCTTTGCAAGCGGTCTGGAAGAAGTTCCTGCGCCTATGAAACAGGTAAGGCTTACATCGCTTGAAAAGCGTATCTATGAGGTGTTTAAGAGAGATGATTCTCTTTCGACTGTTGATGATGTTTGCGGGAAGGTGCGCGGTGAATCGGAATATCGAGTAAAGAGTGCTCTTGATACTTTGTGTGAAAAAGGTATTCTTTATAAGGCGACCACGGCGGTAGGAGATATGTACGGTCTTCTTGATTCCGACATTAGTGTACAGTTTGAAGCAAACGGTTATTACGATAATGGTTTTTCCGTACCCGCAGCCAATGTCAGATCTGTTTCTAAAAAAACGGTTAAGGAAGAAAACGATAGGATAAAGCGAACTATTTATGCTGTACTTCAAAGCGAAAAGCGTTGGATGAGTATACAAGAAATTAAGGATACAAATAGTTACTTATCAACGATTACAGATGATGTAAGGATTTTTTTTCAGATCACCGAATTAATGTTTGAAGACAAGGTTGAACGTAAGGTGGATAAGTCCGTAGATGTTTATGCTTCTACCAATGTTCTGCGAACTCATACATTAAAGGGAGAAGTAAAGGCAAAGATTTATGATGTACTTGAAAAAGAAAATCATTGGATGAGGATACAAGAAATTAAGGATGCAGATAGTTCTCTCTCAATGATTCCAGATCTTAGAATTAGTGCCATTCTCACCGCATTAATGAAAGAAAACAAGGTTGCAAAAAAGGTGGATAAGCGCGTAAACTGGTATGCTTCAACCGATGGAATTGCAAAGTTAGAGAGGCGAGCTGAACTAAAGGCCCAAAAATCAGAATATTTAGTAAAAATAAAAATATTAACCGATGATATATCAAATGCAACAAACGAGGTAACTGCTCTCCAACAGAGGATAAATGTAGCTCAGGTAGATATAGCAAGACGAAAGCCGGGAAAAATCAATATTATAGGTCGTTCCATAAAAGAACAAAAAAAGGCGGAATTATTAGTAATGAAGGTAGAGTTATCTTCTAAGAAGGATCATTTAGATAAGTTAAAGGAAGAACTTGCCAAGCTTGAAAAAGAACTGCAGAAAGTGCAAAAAGATTTGAATTAATAACAATACTGAGATTATTAATCCCCGCCCTCTATTCACCCGGACAGAGGGAACCACACAGGAGGCACATCATGCCCACATTAGAACAACTCGAAAAAATCAACTCCCTCGCGTTGGGAGTTCTGAATATGTCGCGCAATTCGCTTGTGGTGAATATGCGCTTTATGGATACCGCCCTCGGTCGGCTGATGTTTGTTCCGATGGGCAGCGAAAAAACATCAACCGACGGCGAGTATTTTTACTACGATCCAATGCACATTCTCCACTCATACAGACGAGAGAAGGAGCTTCCCGGGCGGCAGTATCTTCACGCGATATTCCACTGCATCTACAGGCATATGTTCATCGGTAAGCTCGTAAACGAACGGTATTGGAACCTCGCCTGTGAAATTGTCAATAAAACTTGACACATTTTTCTCAAACAAATATTAGCTGTTCTTAGATTTTGAAACAGAGGCAATATCCAGCCACCGCCAAAGGCGGCTTGCCCTTTATAGGTTCTGAAAGAAATGCTACAATGAACTGCCCGACGGTAAATCTTTCAAGCTGTTCTTGAGTTCGTCACCGTCGGCAATAACTTGGCAGCATTTCTTTCAGGTTCTGTCAAGGGTGGCGATCTGCT
>CADBRK010000064.1 GCA_902797065.1 uncultured Ruminococcus sp. | reverse complement strand
GTTGAAAACAAAAAGGTACAGGCGTTTTTGTTCAGAGCAATGCATAAAAAGCTTCTCACAGGCAAACAGGACGAGCTTATGAACAGCCCTTGCGACAGGGTCATAAGCGGCAGGAAAAACCTCAGATCATTTGAAGATGTGAGGAATGCCGAAAGGAAATTCGCCGAATCGGAGTGGTACAAAAGGCTCGAAAAGGGCGACGTCACGAAAACCGTACGGGCAAAAGTCGCAAATGTGCTTTCGGGTGCGGCAGTCGGTCTGTTTCTGATCGTGTTCTGTCTGTTTTTCCTTACGAACATGACGGATGCAGGCAAGATATTTCAGGGCGTTGTCATGATGCTTGCATTGGGCGGTCTTACGGCGAATTTAGTGAGCTTTGTATTTGTGAAAATGTTTTTCGGCGACAAATCACGGTTCTGGAAGAACAACGTAAAAAACGTTTCGATCATTGCCGGAATGCTTGTCGGCATGGGTTTATGGATGGCGTCGTATGATTCTTCTTTCGGCGTGGGACTGACGATAGTTCTTTTTTCGCTGTTCGGGACATTCTTCCTGTTCCGCAAGTCAATGATAACCTATGTGGGGCTTGATACTCTCGGGAAGTTTGAATTGATGAGAGATTTTGCAAGACGAGAGATCTTTCGGGAAAAGACAGGCGAAAAAGACAATCCGTATGTGCTGCAGATGTATTGCTACTTCAATCACAATGCCGTTGTTGATTATGTGGCGATGAATTACAGAGACAATATATATTCTGTCACGTCGCAGAAGATCGAGATGGCGCAGAATTGTCTCAGAGTCGCAAACAGAGAGCTTGCAAAACACAAGAAAGAGCTTGATGCACTGCGTGAGATGAAAAAAGACCGTGACAAGAGGATCAGAGAGATAAAGGCAAGGTACTCGGCCGCTGTCGCGGAGACGAAGAAAAAGCGTATGACCGATATGCCCGATTTTGCGGAGATGCTCCCCGAAGATGTTGTGAGGGAGCTTGAAACTCTCGATTCGGAGTATCAAAAAATGCTTGCCGAAAGAGACAGACTCGATTCCGAATGCGGAAGCGCCGATGATCGTGTGCTTCAGAACCAGATACGAAGCATGGCGTCATGCAAGAAGCTTGACGAGGTCAAAAACACGCTTACCGGGTGGGAATCGTCGCCTACGCCCCGTAAGACAGGCTTTATGCTAAATGAGCTTTTCTGCTTTGAGAGCGACAAAAACATAAGCATTATAAAGCATGATCTTGAGCCGTTCGTGTTCTGGTATCATTCCAAGGATAAGAGCCGTTCACCCGCAAAAGACCTGAACAAAGCGATGGCAAGGTGTATCAAGGGTCTGAAAAAGATCAATCCGCAGGCGCTTATGCAGATCAATATTGTAGATACGGTGTCTCCGAGAGAAGATATTCTCGGATACGAGAGTTACGGAGAACTTTCGCCCGACGGGCTTATCACATATGTCAAAACGACCGACAGATATGAGCTTCGTTTGATCGACAGCAGGAAAAGCTATAAGATGGTAAGGGCGCTGTTTAATTCCCAGTGCTACGACATTCGTGATTACCTTGACGACAACAGTGAAAAATCTTCCTCAGATACGGAGTATTCTCTTGCGGGAGCGAATAGACTCAGAAACGACGAAGATGAGCCTTTTGTTTATCAGGTCATGCTTTATGTTGTTCCGAGAGAATATGATACCTGTGACTTTGAGCCGCCTTCGGAATTGATCCGCGCGATGAAAGACGAGGTCTGCGTGAGCATGGGTATAGTCCCCTTCTTCTTTGCGGACACAGACAGCGTACATGAAAAATGGAAAGAAGCGGTGAGCCTTTGCCGCTGGAGCTGTACCATAGGAAGAAGCCCGAAGAAGAAATAATTATCCGAGCATTGAGTGCGTCGGTGAATAAATAAATTTAATGGAGAGTGAATGTAAATGAAGATGAAACGAGTTATTGCGTGCATTCTTGCATTGTCTATGCTGTTCATGTTTGCATCATGCGGTAAGAAGCCAACAGATGACGATACATCGACTGCCCGCGCCGAGAGGATACTTTATCCCGAAGATGACAGCGATACCGAAACCGAGACCGACGAAGAAAGCAGCGAAGAAGGTTCCGACAACAGCGGCGCAAATATCGAGAGCAGGAACGGCAGCGGCGAAGATGAGTCAAAGAATAATTCAAGCAAGAGCAGCAGCAAAAAAGATAATAAAAGCAGCGCTGTATCGAGCAAAAACACAACTACGGTTTCTTCAAAAAAGGAGACACCGAGCAAAACGGAGTCAAAGGCACCCGAGTCAAAGACTTCTTCAAAGGAATCGTCAAGCGAAGTATCGTCAAACACTTCGTCGAACGGTTCAAGCAGCGCAGGTTCATCATCGAAAGCGGATACCGATACTATGACGGACACCGATACCGAGTCCGATACCGAATCCGATACCGAAACAGATGTTCATACTGATCCCGATACCGATTATGAACCCGAAAAGATACTTGTTGTGTACTTCTCCCGCGCAGGCGAACAGGCAAACGGAGTGATCGAGGAAGGAAATACCTCGATAGTTGCAAATATTATCGCTAATTACATCGGCGCAGACTGCAAAGAGATAACGCCGCTTGAAGATAATTATCCAACAACTTATCAGGAACTGCTCGATTATGCAAAACAGGAAAAAGAGACATTCGCACGCCCCGCAATATCGGAGGATTTCAGCAATATAGGCGAGTACGATACGATCTTTGTCGGCTACCCGGTATGGTGGAGCGATCTGCCGATGATAATGTACACGTTCTTTGAGTCGTATGAGTTTACCGATCAGACGATCATACCGTTCTGTACATACGGCGGTACCGATGACGCGGGTACATTTGAGATAGTCAAGTCGTATGCAGCAAATTACAAGGACGGCTTCGGCGTTCCCGGTGAAGATGCGCAGAACGACAGATACGGCGTGAGAGACGGCGTTATAACATGGCTTGAAGGATTGGGCTACGGAGAATAAAACACAGGATCAGGTGCAGAACAAAATGCGCCTGATCTTTTTGATTGCAAGATTCCCGAACGGAAAAATACAGAAAAATTATAATTGTAACGGGATTCGTCATTTTTCTATACTTTGTTACAATGTGTTACAATTTTTTAAGTTGACATACCGCATACCGATAACATATAATTAGATAAGGTTATTTATTTTAATATTGCGTGTACAGTTTTGTAACTGTATTTACGTGGAGGGATTATTTTGTTAAATTGCAAGTCGTGTGGTGCTTCTAATGATCCGAATTCCTCCGTATGTGCGAAATGCGGAGCTCCTCTGAGAAAGAGGAGCAGAAAGAGGCCCACAGAATATAAAGATATTTATTCAAATACCGATCCGAGGAAAAACATAGAAGTTTCCTCGGACAGTATGGACGTTTTTTCCTCGGGAGAAATGTTCGAAAAAGCAAAAAAAGATCAGGTGCTCGACAAGATATACAAGCAGGAGCTTGCTCTCGGCGAGGTGCCGCATATTCCGACGGAGACCGACACGGAGCCCGAGCCGGAACCGTTCAAGCCCACAGTGATAAACAGAGAGACTACCTCGGATATTGTGGGCAGTCAGCATAAGACGTATAAAAGACCGAAACAGCGCGCTCGGGGCGAAAAAATACCTCAGAGGGTCATAGAGTCCTCAAGACCGCAGCAGGACAGCGGGAAAAATTCGTCGGGAGTAAAGAATAACAAGAATTCAAAGCCTGCCGGGAATACTCCCAAGCAGAAACAGAAATTACAGCAGCCAAAACAGGCCGTAAAGAACGAGGAGCTGCATGCGCAAGCGCCGGGGAAAAAGACGAAACCCGCCGATGAAGAACTCGTTCCGCTTACACCTGCGTCAAGACTGCTGAAAAAGCCTGCAGGCGATAAAATAATTGATGAGGATAAGATCAAGCCTATCGTTACGGAAAAACAAAATGCAGTTGCTAAGGATAATGTTCCGAAATCGAACGTCGGCGCTGCAAAAGAGTCAAACAAACCTGCGCCGGCAAAGAAAAAGCCTGCTGTAAAGGCAGCGGAACGTCCGCTCAGAAAGGCAGCTTCCGCCGACAGCAAAACAAATGCCGTAAAGACAGGCAAGCCCGTGCCTGCCGCAGAAAAAACCGCAGCAAATCCCGAAAAACGAAAGCCTGCGGAGAAGAAAAAGCCCGTTACAAACGACGTTATGACGCCCGACGAGAAGATCAAAACGAGAGAGTTTCCCGCACCCGTACCCAAGGATAAAAAGGCGGAAAACAGTGTACAGACGATCGAGGTCATAAGCAAACCTCCTGTACAGCCTGCTTCCAAACAGCATGAGTCGGAAAACAAAGAGATCGTTCGCAGCGAGAAAACCGATGCGGCCGAGAATATAAAAGTACCTGCAGCAGCTGCTGCCGCACAGACAGGAACACAAACAAACCCGTCATTGCCGAAAACGCGTACCGTAAATAAAAAGGCGCAGCCAAAGCCCCAAAAGAAATTTTTCTCCGATGAGGACGTAAAGGAAAACAGCACATTCGCCGCACTCTCGTATTTCGGGATACTTTTCCTGATACCGTTTTTCAGAAGGAAAAGATCGAAGCTTTGCAAAGCCCATTCAAGGCAGGGGATAGCCGTTTTCATATATTCTCTGATCGTGGAGCTTGTTACTTTGCTTATGGAACTCGGCGTGCGTTTCCTGACGGTATGGATGCTCGGACTTCCCTTTGTGTTCTACAACATACTTTTTGTTCTGATCCTTGCCGGAATGGCAGCACTCCTGATAATACCCGTATATACGGGCGCAAAGGCAGCGTTTAACGGTATCTACAAAACAGTTCCGATAGTCGGAAAGTATGTTAAAAAAAGCAAAAAAAAGAGCGGTGAACAAAAAGTTCCGCCGAGGAAACGTTCGGACGCAATCAAGCAAAATTCCGGTAACAAATAATACACCCTCTCCGTATAATAATGCGGAGAGGATTTTTTCGGAATAAATAACAATCCGAAACATATTAAAGCCAAACGGTGGAAAGTTGTTTGTCGATTATCACATATTGACTAATCATGTCGGTTGGTATATAATTTCAATGTAATCAGCAAAGGCGCTGCGGACGTATAAAATACGATCCAGGCGTCTTTATTTTTTTTAATAAATTATCGGAGGAGAGCGTTATATGCAGAATGTACCCGAATTATTCGGCAGCCTTGTCTTTGACGAAAGAACTATGAAGGAGAGACTCCCGAAACAGACATATAAAGCACTTAAAATGACTATAAAAGAAGGCAAGCCGCTCGATATAAACGTTGCGAATATCGTAGCAAATGCGATGAAAGACTGGGCAGTTGAAAACGGCTGTACTCACTATACGCACTGGTTCCAGCCGATGACAGGCGTTACAGCAGAAAAGCACGACAGCTTTATAAATCCCAACGACGACGGTACGGTCATCATGGAATTCAGCGGCAAAGAGCTGATAAAGGGCGAACCGGATGCGTCAAGCTTCCCTTCGGGCGGTATCCGCGCTACCTTCGAGGCAAGAGGATATACCACATGGGACCCGACGTCGTACGCATTTATCAAAGACGGTTCACTGTGTATTCCGACGGCATTCTGTTCTTATACGGGCGATGTACTCGACAAGAAGACGCCGCTTCTCCGTTCGATGGAAGCCATCAGCACCGCAGCAGTAAGGATACTCAGACTTTTCGGCGATAAAGATACATCGAGAGTATTAACAACGGTAGGTCCGGAGCAGGAGTATTTCCTTATAGATAAGGAGCTGTTCGACTCGAGAAAAGACCTCACATATACCGGCAGAACACTTTTCGGCGCAAGAGCGCCCAAGGGTCAGGAGCTTGAGGATCACTATTTCGGTAAGATCAAGGATAAAGTATCTGCTTTCATGAAAGAACT
>CADBRK010000063.1 GCA_902797065.1 uncultured Ruminococcus sp. | reverse complement strand
GGATTTTTATATGGAGCTGATAACCGGATTCGAACCGGTGACCTCATCCTTACCAAGGATGCGCTCTGCCTGCTGAGCTATACCAGCGAATTTATCGGCTCTCTTTTGAGAGCCTGTGGCGACCCGGAACGGGCTCGAACCGTCGACCTCCAGCGTGACAGGCTGGCGTTCTAACCAACTGAACTACCGGGCCACATAACAGCTTTTTCAACTGCCACATTATAATATCATAAATTTACAGATTTGTCAACCGATTTTTGATTTTTTATTGCTGCCCGTACACTCCCGGTGAACTTTCCCGCACCTCAGGATGTCATTCAACTGCGGTGCGGGATGTTTTCTGTATGATTATGCTTTCTTTCTCGCTTCTTTAACGGATTTTCTCATTTCGGGGATCCAGTTATTATGCTTTTCGCTGTCCTCTTCACTCTCGCATTCGTACATAAGCGATTCGGCTTTGTTGTATTCCTTATTCTCGAAATAGAGTATTGCAAGCAGATACGCGCAGTCTGACCAATTGTCAAAGCCTGACTTGCGGCGGCGTATCCTCTCTCCGAGTCCTATTGCCGATGTGGTGTTATGAAGGCAATACTCAACATTCATCAGCTCCGCCATTGCCTGTAAGCTGTCCTCGAATTGCAGCGCCGCTTTATAATCCTCCTCGGCTTCGTCAAGATAAAAGTTGATCATAAGATGATACGCACGTTCCTTTCGTGTTTCAAAGCAGTCATCCTTCGCAACTGCAAGGTTGAGATATGACAGCGATTTCAGAAAATCCTTCTCGTAATAGGAAGCCCGGATAAGCTCGTCTGCCGTCTGTCCTTTGTCTTTTGCTTTGACGGACATCTTCTCTTTCAGAAGATAGAAGGGCGTGCAGTAGGCTTTCATCGAATCAAGATATTTGCGTACCTTGGGAATAAACTCGTTCTGCGCATATGCAGACTCGGCGTACCATACCTGCGAGCGCCCCATACCTCTTTCTTTGCCGGCTGTTGTTGCTCTCGGTACCCTGAACGTACGCATATTCTCTTCGATAAGATAGCAGTTCTTTTCATCGGCAATGAAATTGTAGTCGTAGCAATCTCCTGCGATATAGATCTGCTGCCAGTCACGGAACATTGCTGCATTTTCATACCAACCGACGATCTTGCTTTCGAGCCCGTCGGATGCGACAAAGATCACCGTCACATCCCTGACCTTTGGGGAGTTTTTCAGATTTTTATCAAAACGCTCGATGTGCATTTCTCCGTAGTGCATTACGTAGCCGTAGCACTTGTGATTATACGTAAGAAAGTTGTACACTTCGCCTCCGTAACCGTTCTCTTTTATGTACTTGCCGCCGTTTTTCGGCTTGTCGTTCTCGGTAACTCCGCGGTACTTTTTCATCCATGCGATCTCGCAGAAAATGTAATATGCCATGATTATCCTCCTCATATCTCCGGATCAAACTCTATATCCTTCAAAGTGTAGTCAAGAAAATACTGGTGCTTCTGAAAATCCGGATACAGGTGTTCCTTCTCTCTGAATTCCCTCGGGTGACCCTGTATCTCCTGATGCAGACACTCGTGATATATCACGAACTTCACAACTTCTCTCGGCACGCTTACCGAGTTAAGCAGCGAATTGATTTGAATCATATTGTACTCATGATAATATACACCGTAGTATGATCCGACGGGGTACTCCGTCCAGTAAATGTCGGGTCTTTTAAATTCCTTGGGGAAGCTGGACGACATCTCGTGTATTACCTCAGTAAGCAGCTCGTAAAGCGATTCCTTCATAGGCGTACCCGACAGATTAAACGTTTGCTTGTCAACCTCCTCGACCTTCGTGAGTATAGGTCTGATACCGTTTTCAAAGTTCAGACATTCCAATATCTTCATCGTGTAGTAAGCCTTGTCACCGTAAATGCTTTCGATGAGCTCCTTGTGGGATTCAAAAGTGTTATGAATAAGTTCCGTGGATTTTGTGAAAGGCAAATCGTTCTCTTTTATCTTTCTTGCAACGGAAAGCGGCTCTATCTCGTCTCGCTCCGCAAATGTTCTGAACTCCGGGAACTCGCCCTCGTGGTCAATGTACCTAAGCATGTTTTCAAGATCGTTTTTGTTCGGGAGCATTCCGAATGTCCTGAAATATTTTGCAATTATAAAATCTGCGCTCGTCCTGCTTTTTATATACTTGCCTGTGTCCTGCCGGAATTTCTCATAGCCCGAAAGCTGATTTTCAAAAACTATCACTCTTGTATCGCTGCCGTCCTCGTCAATAACGTCGTACCAGCCGACGGGGAGCACCGCCGTTCTCTCTTTGTTGAATGCGCCCTTGTATGTAATACCCTTTACAATATCACGTATTGCGCCGATCGGTATAAGCTCCACGCGCGTTTGCGTATAGATCGGGTCATACTCTTCGGGTTCTTCCTCGCCGATGACAAACTTCGGATTCATCCAGCCGCTGATACTCGTCCACTTGTCGCAGAAATCTACTATGTTCACGGTATCCGTGCCGCCGCAGCCCGAACCTCTCATTCCTCTGCCGACCATCTGCATAAGAAGAGCGTCGCTTTGCGTCGGGCGTGTAAGGAACACCGTCTGAATATCGGGAATGTCGCTGCCCTCGGTGAGGATATTTATGTTTATCAGTACGTCGAGATCACCGCTGCGAAAGCGTTCTATTGTCCGTCGGTTTTCGCTGTCGTTTATCTGAGTGTAGACGTATCCGCTCCTGATGCCTCGTTTTTTGAACTGTTCGTTCAGCGTATCGCAGTGTATCGCATTGAGTGCAAAAATGATAGTCTTGCCGTATTTTTCCTTGTTACATACATACTCATCGACGATAAATTCGTTACGCTCGTTTGTCTTTGCTACCTTGCTGAGGAGCGTTTCGGGAAGCTCGCCCCATTTCTGAATATATTTGCGCTCGTCGATGTCTATCATCGTCTCAATATCGACATTCGTATCTCTTGATATGTAATTCGGCTTTGACAGCGTACCGTTTGCGATAAGTTCGCTCATTGCGATCGAATACACGATCTTGTTGTCGAAAAGCTTCATAAGCATTCCGGTGGCTTTTTCGGTAAGCCTTACGGGTGTTGCCGTAAGCCCGAGGAGCTTTGCGCTCCGGCATTTCGACCGTACAGACTTTATAATGCGGCGATACGACGGCGCAAGCGTATGATGGGCTTCATCTACAACGATGATTACCTTATCGCCGAGAATATTCGGCAGATATTCCGTGCTGTTGCACATACTCTGAACCGTCGAGACGATCAGATCATCGTCGCTCTGCATAGCTCGTACGGTTGCGTGCTTGCCCGAAATGCATACCATCTTGAACTGCTCCTTGGGACTGTATTCTTTGATGACGGGTGAGAATCTGTAAAACTGCTCCGCGGCCTGTTCAAGCAGCATCGAGCGGTGACATAACCAGATGACCTGATAGCCCCTGCTTATCATCTCCGTGAGCAGGAAGTAAACGCTTGTTCTCGTTTTTCCGCTGCCCGTGGGCATCGAGAGGATAGCCGACTGTCCGTCCTCGTCGAAATAGTATTTCTTCATTGCTTCGACCGCGCTGCGCTGATACGGAAACAGCGAAATACTGTCGGATTCCGCAGAAGAGAGATCGACCGTTCTCGGTGCGGTGAATATGCTTTCGCTGTCGTCAACAACGTTTTTTCCTGCCGAGATCAGCACGGCGAGATAAATGCTGCACAGTGTTTCGGTAAGACGCTTGTTGCGAAGGGTGAACATCATTTCGTCGTTCGAGCCGATCTTTATTCCGCCGTAGTTCAGCTTCTGACATTTTTTTACGACGTCGATCAGATAATTGGTGCCGTTGAGGAAATAATCCTCGACAGACTTTCTGTATCGGCGAACAAAGCTCTCGTCGGGGTATTCGCAGATCCTGTTGATGTACGGAATCAGGCGATCGAAATCCGTCGGGCTGTAAGCGATTGCAGGGCGTAGTCTCTGCGGTGTCTGCTTGCCGTAGACAATCGCCTTTATAAACTCATAAGGGAAATTCTCCCATGTAAATGTTTTTCTTGCCATAATAACAACCTCCTCTGTTTTGTTGAGCTAATTGTAACACACCGAAAAGGCCTGCAGGCGGACAGCGTGTCCATTTCTTCTTTTGATCATTCGATCGACTTGTTATTTAAAGTCTTTTCGTTTGTGTTGAAATAATTATACCACGCTCGGAACGTAAAGCTGTTGACAGCCTGTCCAATTCTCCATAAAACATTAAACGATCATTTTTACGCCGAGATTAACCTGCCCGCACGTTTCATAAAATTCTGATATGTCGTATTTGTTCTGAATACAGTGTACGACAACAGCGTCGAGTAAAACATGTTCGGGAGAAAGCGGCTGACTTTCGAGGGCAAAGAGCGTGTCGGCTTCTTCGTAAGAAAGCCCCATCCCGACAACGAACTTGGCAAGCATTTCACGGCTGACGCGCCTGTTGCTTGCGTTGAGGCTGTTTACACACTTCTTGAACGAATTGTATAAGATGTTGGTACGGACTTCAAATTCGCTCTGCGACATTTTTTTATTGAACTGAATATCGGACATAGCGATTTTCAGATCGGTCATCTTATCGTTATCGCTGCGCGGAAGCTGCGAAAGCTGATTCGGAGAAAATCTGAGACTTGCATTTGGTTTCGTGAAGCGATCTTTCTCCAGACCTGTTTTCTCAAAGTGATGGTTCAGTAAGTATTCAAGCGTTATCTCCTGCATAATAACTCTCCTTCGCAAAAATATTATTTATTAGAATTATACAATATAACCGAGAAAATTGCAATATAAATATGCAGACAATACCATTTGTTTATAAAAATATACACAATATATACATTTTTCGATTCAAAGAAATTGTAATTACGCCGTATCAGCTATCCGAAGATCCAACTGCTGCCTAAGCAAAAAAGTAGAATAAATCCAAGCGTCGTGCATATAATATAGTAAAAGTAACGAAAAAGAATTAAATCAAAAAACCTATTGACAACCATAAGATTTTATAGTATAATAAATAACTGTTGAGAGAAAAATATCGCGGAGTGGAGCAGTTTGGTAGCTCGTCGGGCTCATAACCCGAAGGTCGTAGGTTCAAATCCTGCCTCCGCAACCAGCGGC
>CADBRK010000062.1 GCA_902797065.1 uncultured Ruminococcus sp. | reverse complement strand
GCAGGTAGACGAGGAAAGAGTATTGGTTTATCCCGTGAGGTCTCACAGGTGCCGAGGAGTAAGCATTATCGGAAACTAGGCATAGTAACAACGAACTGTGAGAAGTCAGCAGAGGTCATAGTACCGAAAAAACTTCGGGAAGGACCGAACGGTAAGATACAGCGATTGAAAAGATGTTCCGATTAACAGCCGATATGTAAAGTAGTTGAAACGTACATGATACGAAATACAGGAAGTCATAGACTAAGAAAAAACGGAAGCGTTGAAAAGGTTGCAGTACCGCCGTATGCCGAACGGCACGTACGGTGTGTGAGAGGGCGGGAAAATCCCGCCCTACTCGATTTACTCTGATATATTCACTTATTGATCCGCACCGGTATTCGGCTGTTCCTTATCTCTGACACGCACTGCCTCTTCGTCCTCGTGTCTGATCTTGCCGCGCATGATCTTTCCGTTGAATGTTTTCGGAAGCTCGTCGACAAACTCGATCACTCTCGGGTACTTATAGGGTGCGGTTGTTCTCTTAACGTGATCCTGCAGCTCCTTTTTAAGCTTATCCGAAGGCTCGTACTCCTTTTTTATAACAACGGTAGCCTTTACTACCTGACCTCTTACGGGGTCCGGAACGCCTGTTATGGCGCATTCTACGACGGCGTCATGTTCAAGCAGCGCACTCTCTACTTCGTAGGGTCCGATTCTGTACCCCGAGCATTTTATAACATCATCGTTTCGTCCGATAAACCAGTAATAGCCCTCGCTGTCGCACCATGCCATATCGCAGGTGTTGTAATAACTGCTATGGTTAAAATTATCTGTCATTTCGTCGTTAAGGTAGTAACCCGTCAGAAGGCCGGCAGGGTTTTTATCGTTGCACTTTATTACGCAGATAGAGCCCTCTTCACCTGTCTGAACCTCATCACCGTTGGCGTCAAGCAGTTTTATGTCAAACGCGGGCGACGGCTTGCCTGTCGAACCGACCTTAATATCGTCCCACTGAAAATCCGCAAGAAGAATAGTCGTTTCTGTCTGACCGAATCCCTGATATATATTATGCCCCGTAAACCTGAACCACTTTGTGTTTACCTCGGGGTTAAGCGGCTCACCTGCCGTACACCAGTGCTTTATAGACGAAAGATCATAGCTTGCAACGTCCTCCAGCAGCATAAATCTGTACATCGTAGGCGGTGCGCAGAAAGTGGTGAGCTTGTATTTCTCCATCATTGAAAGCAGGTTTTTCGGAACGAATTTATCCATATCATATCCGAAAACGACCGCCCCGCATATCCACTGACCGTACAGCTTTCCCCAAGAGAACTTTCCCCATCCGGAATCACTTACGCTGAGGTGAAGCTTATTCTCCTGAACCTGAAGCCAGTATTTTGCTGTGATGATATGACCCAGAGGATACGAAAAGCTGTGTCGGATCATCTTCGGCATACCTGTCGTGCCCGATGTAAAGAACACGATCATAGCGTCGTCGGACGAAGTAGCCTGATCGCCTGTCGGGCGTTCGAATGTATCGGGGAATTTTTCGATTTCTTCTTCAAAGAACTCCCAGCCTTCGCGCTTTTCTCCCACGACAATGTGGTGCGCAAGATCCGGGCATTCCGGGAAAGACATCTCGGACTGAGTGAGAACGAATTCATCGTTTACGCATATAATAGCCTTTGCTTTTGACGCATTTGAGCGGTATACGATGTCCTTCTTGGTAAGCTGAAGGGTATTCGGTATAATAACGGCTCCGATCTTATGCAAAGCTACGGCGCATATCCAGTACTCCCAGCGGCGTCTCAGGATCATCATAATAACGTCGCCTTTTTTGATGCCGATACTCCTGAAAAAATTTGCAGCTTTGTTTGAAAGCCTGCTTATATCTTTGAAGGTAAAGACTTTTTCTTCTCCGTGATCGTTGCACCATACAAGAGCTTTTTTGTTTTCGTCCTGCCTTGCCCATTCGTCAACGACATCATATCCGAAGTTAAAATCCTCGGGAACATTGATCTTGAAATTCTGCTTAAAATCCTCGTAGGATTCAAAGTCAATACGGGGTAAATACTTGTTTAACAGCATAATTAATGCTTCCTTTCGTTGAATCGGAGTAATATTACGATACCGGGATCATATCTGTGCTTGTATGATCGGCAGTATAAAAAACGACCCAATGATTATAATAACATAACTGAATTTAGCTGTCAAGGAATCATAAATTATGGTGATTAGAAGTTCTGCACCGATAACGAAAAAAAATTGTACAAAACTTAAAAACGAAAAAGGAATCCATAAAATTTCAAAAGGAAATTCCACAGTGGGAAAGAAGTGTAATTTACCTTGAAAATTAGAATGACTTTAGTGTGGGAAAATAATAAATGGAAATACCGCATAAATCCAAAATAATGCCCAAGGCAAAAGAAAAGCACCCGACAAAACAGCCGAATGATCAGAGAATATCCTGATTTCATTCACAAGGCAAACAGAATCAAGCATACAGAGTTTTTTCTCAACAGGATACAGATTTGTAAATGCAAACATTATGTCGCTTTTTGAAGTCGGTTCAATCCCAAATTTTGTGTCTCTTGAAGTCTGCTTTCACAGACCTCGATATATCGTTTTCTTATATCCGAGAAGTCCTTTTATGACTGCGAAAACATGCTCAACTTGACAGCGAACGGACGATTTCTGACGCGCTTTTTTTCGCTTTGTATTGTTCGCTCTTCGAGAGCTTCTTTATTGATGATGCTTCCCTGGATTCTCTCAGTGTTACTCGCGGGTGGGGCGCAGATATCTTGTCAATGTCTACAACTTAACAGATTATTCTTTACTCCCTCAAAGAGTAAGCCAAAAGCCTTCCTCGTTGAGTAAGGTGGCACGCCGTAGGCGCGGCGGAATGAGTTAATTACACATTTTTTCTTAAGCTGTTGACATTGTTCATCTTGTAGAGACCGCTGCAAAGCTGAAATATCGATTGAGGCAGCAGGTCGGAATATAGCTGCAAGCAAAACGGACGCTCAATCCAAAGTGCGTATTTTATTACGTTGTATCTAAATAATGTACATTTTTCCAATAAATCTAAAAGCTTAGTTTGAACATCACCCTTTAAATAGGATGAATGTTAGGCATGCGATAATATAAATATTCTGCAATATAATATCTGTGTAATTCAAAATAAATAATATTGACAAAATAGACGAAATATTGTATAATTAAAACAGATTTCTATCATGCTCGATAATTTATTTCACATATGTTTTGATTTCGGGCACGGAGTGTTAATAAATTCTGAGATTAGGAGGAAAATAATTATGGCGATTTCTGAAGTTATCAAGTTTGGCGGTTCCCCTGACGATATTGTCTGGAAGCATTCGGGCGAAGAGTTCAACGCGACCTCACAGCTTATCGTTGATGAGGTGCAGGAGGCGATTCTCTGTGTAAACGGTCAGGCTACCGACTTGTTCGGTCCCGGCAGGCATACGCTTTCGGTGCCGAATATCCCTATCGCAAGAAAGCTTGTTAACATTCCTACAGGCGGAACAACGCCGTTCCCTTGCAAGGTTTTTTACATCAACAAGGTTCATCAGATGGATATGCTGTGGGGAACGAGAGGCTCGATTGACCTTGACGACCCGCTTTATGATATTTTTCTTCATATCATGCTGCACGGCAATCTTGCCTACTCGATTGAGGATTCAAGGAAGTTTCTGATAAAGCTTGCAGGCTTCCGTTCGAGAGTTACGAGAACAGAGGTAATGGAGAAGTTCAAAGGCATAGTGTCGTCTCATGTAAAGGATGCAATTTCAAAGATCATGATAAACGGACTTCTCAGCTACTTTATGATAAACGCGCATCTTTTCGATATCAGCGACGTTGTAAAGGAAAAGCTGGATGTTATTTTCAGCGAATACGGTATCCGTATCGAGTATTTCAATATTGAAAGCATTGATGTGCCCAGAGATGATTACGCTGTCGTTGCTCACGCAAAAGAAGAGCGTGCCAAAAGACTTATTGAGGGCTATACGTGGAAGGAAGAGCGCGAAATGCTTATCCTTGAAAAGTTTGCCGCAAACGAAGGCACAGCCGGCGCTGTCGGCGGAGCAATGGGCGGCTTCATGATGGGGGGCGTGCTCGGCGGGTCTATCAGCGACATAGCAAGACAAGCACTGAGCGGTAACTCCTCGGGAAGCTCCGGCATGAAGAATCTTTCCGGCATTGCTCCTGCGAGAAATGCAGTGGCACAGTCTGCTCCCGTATTAAACACTGCTGAATTCTTACGAAACGGCGGCGTAGCGGCTTCTGTGGTACCTGCTGTGCCAACCTCTTCGCCCGCTCCTGCGGAGCCTTTTATCTCGAGTACAAGAGTCTCTGCTCCGTTCGATCTTTCAGGATTCGATTCCCCTTCTCCGGCACCATTACCGGTGAATCCCGCCGGTAAGAGTTTCTGCTCAAACTGCGGGCAGGAAAACGCCCCCGGATCGAAATTCTGCTGTGGCTGCGGAATGAAGCTCTGGAGCGATCCGGTGTGCCCGAGCTGCGGCTCAAAGTTATCGACGGGCGCAAAGTTCTGCAGTAACTGCGGTCAAAAAATATAAAGATCATAGCATTACAAAAACCGTCGCGTAGGAGAGCGGTGAAGCGTTATCGTTCCTGTCCACACTCCTACGCATTGCTGAATTTGATGGACTTTTATAAACTGCCTATTCATACCGAGCCAAAACATATTTTTCTATTTTTATTAAACCGAGGTTCAAAAATTAAGAGAGTATTCATCTCTTAATTTTTTCAGTGGGTACCTCAAGAGTACTTCATACGCCTCCGGGCGTTTTCAGCTCTTTATCGCCTTCCACCCCGGTTGGCACAGTATGTATGGCAAATTGGTTAAGTGAGGAGTTGTTTTATTATTATGAAAAAATTAGACGCAAAACATTCAGCGATGATAGCAGTGATCTATGCTGCTGCATTTGCTATTTACTGTGTGATAGTATTGCCTTTTTTTAACAATAAAAATGAGGTGTTCTGGCTGAGTTTCGGCTTTATGTGCGGTGCATTTCTTGTTTGTCTGGGCATTACTTTTTACTCGATGAAGCGCGTTGACGTTGAAGCGATTTTCATGAATATACCGCTTCTTTCATTTTCGTTTTTCTATTTTTTCGCCGAGCTTTTTGCAAGCTTAGTGTTCATGCTGTTCAGGGCGAACGCGTCGATGAAGCTAACGGCAGTTGTTCAGACAGTTATGCTTCTCATTCTTGTCATCTTTTCCATTATGGCTATGATGGGTGCGAGCGTAAGCTCGGAGATTAACCGTCATATCGATACGAATGTAAGGCATATCAAAAACCTTGCAGTCGATGTAAAGTTGCTTGAGGAGAAAGCAACCGACCCGGAGCTGAAAAAGGCTCTTCACAAGATAGAGGAGGCTATACGCTTCTCCGATCCGATGACAAACGCGACAGTTGCCGATCTTGACAGCATTATCGAAGGCAAGGTTAAGGAACTGAAGTATCAGTGCGACAGCGGAAGCAAGGGAACGGTGCTTGGAATTTGCACGCAGCTGACATCCTTTATCTCAGAAAGGAATCAGAAGCTGAAGTATAGCAAATAATAACGCAACAGTGCCGTTCGCAGCTGTATACAGCGTATCGGCACGATGCTTTTTAAGAAATATGAAATAAAACTCGGGAGAAATAAACTATGGCTGTAAGTTATATAACTCAAAAGTGTACCTCCTGTGCAGGATCAAAATTCCTTTTTATAGAAAAGTTGAATATGTGGGAATGTCAGTACTGTGGAGCATTGATAGAGCGCCATGAAAAGATTGACTCGCTGTTTACGATAAAAAACGTCGTTCGTCAGACTATTCTTGATGCGGCATACGATCGTTTGGACGGAGCAAAGCGTAATCTCACGGAGTGTCAGAAGATTGATTCGAAATATGTCGGTACGATCACTGCGGAAATGGTGTATTATACATATGTTATGAAGAGTTCTCCCAATATTGCCGAAAGAAAGAATGCTTCGGCTACCGTGATAAGAGATCAGGGGAAGATCAAGGCTCTTGGTGCAGAACCTACCGATGAAGAACTGGCGCTTTTCGATTCGCTCGAATCCGCCGAGGTCACAGGCACGCTGATCCTTGTTTATGATCTTGTAAAATTGTATTCCCGCCGTGACTATCTGCTCGGCACCTTTAACGCTTCCGAAGTGTATTCCATCGATCTGAATATGCAGCTTCTTTCGTATGCGCTGAAAACGAATAACTTTGATATGGCGGGCACCATTCTTGATAATGATGATAACCTTGAAAAGAGAACGGCGCTTTACACTGTCCTGGAGTTCACCGGACCTCTCCCAAGAAAGGGAGAAAGGGCAGCCACGCTCATAAGAGGAATTGAGGATATTGCCGAGCCTGACAAAAAAAACCTCGAATCATATCTCGAGAGAATGGATGATGACGTTGATATACGCCTTGCCGTGACGCAGGCGTTTTGCTACAAGGGCGTGCGCCCCGAAATGGATATTCTAATGAGACGCGTTGTGTCCGAGCTTACAGAAGTATCTTCGATAACAGGTCTGATGCAGACTCTGATAAACAACAGCGAGCTTGTTGATTCGGAAATCTCGATAATAATCGAGTATGCTGTTGAATGCAGCTCCGACGATATATGTCTGGCGATTCTCGGTCTGCTCAAGGAAAAGGGCGTTTACGTCGACCTTGCGAGAGTACATTTTATCAGCGCTTTGACAAGAAAAAACAGTACCGTCGAAATTAGGGAGAACATCGTTGACAGCATGATGCTCTTTGATGTCACCGAGAAAACGAAAGACGGTTTTATTTCCGACTACCTTTGCAGCTGCGAAGATGACCCAAATGTTCGCAGGGAGCTGATAGATCACATTTTAGGCTTTGTTAAAACACTTACCACCAACACTATAGAGAACTATCTCGTTAAGTGCATTTTAGATAAGGAACAAAAGCCCGAGATAGTCAAAAGGATATTCTCTCTTGAGATCAACAAGTCGTTTTTGAAGCATACGTTATTCAATTATATGATGTATTCTCATGACGAGTTCGATATCAAGAGTCAGGTTATCAATATACTGCTCAGTGCAGGTTTGAAGATAAGCTCCTCCGAGGTTTCACAGATACTGCTCTCGGGCAGTGGCAGCCTTGAACAAAAGGTTGAACTGCTCAATAAATCTTCCTTGACTCCCGGAGACTGCAATAGATGCCTTGCCGAGTATACTGAAAAGGCGGGCACGTCATTCCTGCCCGAGATATTCACAAGGCTGCTGAGCGGCGCCTCGGCTGTTGATAAAAACACAATAATCCGTTATGCCCTCAGTGTTCGCGATGTGCCCGAATCAAAGGCGGGCAATGTAAGGAAAATGATGTCAACCTCGCCGCTGACTGCGTCGCAGATGATCTGCTGTGTTTCGGTAAGAAGTGATTCCGTAACGTGCAGCCTCATTCAGGGGTATTTACTGATAACTCAGGATCCCGAAAAATGCTCCGTCGCTGTGCTTGAAAGTCTCGGAGCCGATAAGAACTCTCTCAATTCAAATATCAACGTTTCGGGGAAGAACGTAAAGTTTAAAAAGTATATCGCAGCGAAAAGAAAGGAAGGTGCTCTCGGGCAAGTCACCGAAGAGCTTTGCAGATACTTTAAACTTATATGATCGTCACCGCTGCCAAAGGGAGGCTTTTTTGTGGCAATAACAAGATTTGCAGCCAACGGGCGTTGTGTATCGTATGCTGTGCTGGAGATAACCTCGGTTCCTTACTATGAACTTTTAAACAACAACCCCGAGAAAGCACTTGAGAATAACCAGTCATTTTTCACGATACTTACTTCCGGTCTGTTGCGTTCCGCGGAGAAGGATACAACCGCTTTTGAACTGCTTTTCCTCAGTTTACCTATAACAAACCAGACATACAGCGGTCAGGTTAAAATGTATTTCATCATCAGAAAAATGTCGATGGATAAACGAGAAAGCGAAAGGTACGTTGACGATACGGCAGAGCATATCTGTGCGGAGATTCAGCGGCAGCATTTTTCGGTCAGACAGCTTTCCGAGGAGGAAGTAATAAGCTTCAGAAAATCGGCAGCACCTGTCGGTTCGGGGCACTGTGCCGCCATTGCAAAGCGCGACAGAGTGATAACTACTGCTCCGGGCAATCCGCCGATATATTTTAACAACGCAATCGTCCCCACCGAAAACAGAAATATATCGCTTATCACCAATTTCATGACAGACTATCCCGGAAGTGCCGTTTCAATACAGCTTATCCCGACCGATTTCAATGAACAGGAGCGTTCATCGCTGCTGCAGACGAATTCCGTGATAAGCTACTATATAGGCGAGATCAGACGTATGCGCGGGCTTATGCCTCTCGATGCGAATATCCAGTCACTTTCCGATGCGTTCCAATACTATATGGCGGCACTCGGTGAAACGAACGCTTATTGCTGCATTCTGGTTTTTGCGCAGCAGAGCTCTCTTGTAAACCTTTGCAATAAGGTTATCAGCACTATCGAGGACGAAAATAAAAGCCAGTCGGTTTCACTTGAGATCGTGGATATCGTAGAAAACAAAGTGAGCCTTGCGGAGGACTTTGAGATCTCCCCGTGGAAAAACAGCAATATCATTGTCTGCGGAGAGCGAAATCATGAATTCTGGAGCAGTCCTCTTTCGCCCAGGCACCTAATGAGACTTCGGTGTCTGATGACGCTGAATGAGATCAAAACGGTTTTCAAGCTTCCTATCGACGACGGAAAGACGATAGGTTTAGAATCGACTAGGATACTTGCAAATCGCGAGCGGTTTGATCCGAACGTTATCGCAGAAGATAACTTTAAGGTAGGAATTATCCAAGGCAATTCTTCCAACCAGATGAACGCGTCTCATGTAGGCATACCGCTGAAGGATTTTACGCAGCATACGCTTGTTGTGGGAATGCCGGGTTCCGGTAAAACAAATTTTATGCTTGGATTCCTGATACAGCTGTGGGACAAATTCAACGTTCCGTTCCTTGCTGTGGAGCCGACAAAATGCGAATACAGAACCCTTATCGACGCGATAGACGGTCTGCAAATATTTACTCCCGGAAAGAGCAATGTTTCACCGTTTATAATCAATCCGTTTATTCCGCCGAAAAATGTTACGGTGGAGTCGTACATACCGAGCCTTATGACGGCGTTCAGAGCTGCGTTTTCTATGCCGAATCCGCTCCCCGATATTTTTCTGGCGTCTATCAACGAGTGTTATAATGAGTACGGATGGAGTACCAACAGTACGAGCGATGACCCTTATGTCGAGCCGTTCGGAATGTATGAATTCATAAAATCGTTTAAGCGACATATCAGCAATCTCAATTACAAGGGCGATGTAAAGTCTAACATGGAGAGCGCGGGCGTAGTTCGCCTGATGAGTCTGATTGAACAGAACAGCCTGATCTATGATTCGATACATACGATACCCATTGAAGATCTCCTCAGCCGCCCGACGGTGATCGAGCTGAATGCGATCAATAACAAATCTCAGAAATCGCTGATAATGGCACTGCTGATAACGCTTATCTGTACATATACGAAAAATAACGCTTCCTCCGTTGGGATCTTGAAAAATGTGTTCCTTATCGACGAGGCTCATGTTATCCTTGGCTCTTCGGGAGGAAACGAGGAGGGAGCAGCCGATTCGAGCAAGAGTATGACGGAATCTCTTGAAGATATGATCGCAGAGATCAGAGCGTTCGGAACGGGAATAGTGATCGGCGATCAGGCACCTTCAAAAGTCGGCAAGGGAATCGTAGCGAACACGAACGTCAAGATAGTATTCAAGCTTGTTGAGAAGGATAACAAGGATATGATCAGCAACGCTACGAATATGTCCGATCTTGACTATGATCATCTGGGTAAGCTTGGAGTAGGAGAAGCGATACTTAATTTTGGCAGACTCGACGAGCCGATCAATATAAGGACATACGACGTCAGAAAGGTAGCGGCAATAAGAAGCAGCATCACCGATGAAGAGATAGCGTCGCTTTCACATTATTGGGATGACAAGCAAAAAATGCTTATTCCTCACCGTGAATGCAGATATTGCTGTGACTGCACCGAGGACTGTGACCTTAAGGTGCGTGCACAATCCGAGTTTATCGCCTCTGGCGTCATGATGAATCTGCGCCCCACAGTAAACAACAAGGAAGATTTATCGGTGCAGCTTCCGCGCATTGAAAGCTATATAAAAGAATTCCTTAAGGAAAAGCCGCAGATAAAACCGAGCAGGCGACTTTATAACTGCACAAAGATCAAGATACTCAGAAAGCTGCTTATTGACAAAAGCATTGACTTGAAGAAGACAACATACGAAGCTATTCTTAAACATCGGAATTATTTAAGAAGGCAGTGAACCCAATCTGCGCGGCAGTAAAGCAGGGCAGCAAAAAAGCGGCAATGCATACCGTCAACAGGTGTAGAGCGTCGTTAGAGTTCAATTTTTAGACGCGGGCACAAACCGATGGTCATCAAAAACTATGTGCGCGAAATGCGTGCGGCCGCGTGGCTGCCGGGCGTAGAGCGTGATCAGGTGTTAATTTTGGACGCAAGCAAAAGAATATAGTGTATATAGATCTATGTTCGCGTATTGCTTGCGGCCGCGTGGCTGCCGGGCGTAGAGCGTGATCAGGTGTTAATTTT
>CADBRK010000061.1 GCA_902797065.1 uncultured Ruminococcus sp. | reverse complement strand
CGAAGGAGCTAAAGCTCCCCGACGTTTGTTGACGTCGTCGCTCGCTCCAATCAAGCGAGCTTGTTGGAGCTTAGCTCCTCGTTTAATCTTGCAGAGACCATGTCGAAAAAAAGGTAATAATATATTATTGTCTTGCTTTTTAAGTTCGTGTGTGGTACTATTATATTGAAATAATGTATTCGCAGAAACCGATGAATACAAATAAACTCTTATGAAAGGGCGTGTAATTGTGTCGGATAATAAATTTCCAATGGCGTTGACTCCGGGAACGGTGCTTTCCGGACAGTACGTTATCGAAAAGGTTCTGGGTCAGGGCGGCTTCGGCATTACTTACAAAGCTATAGATTACAAAAACAACAACAGGCCTGTTGCCGTGAAGGAGTATTTCCCCGATTCAATGGTATACAGGAGCGCAGCAACAGTTATTTCACATCCCGGAGAAAGAACGGAGTTTTTTGAGTACGGTAAGCAAAGCTTCCTTGCAGAAGCAGAGACTCTGGCGAAGTTTATCGGCAACAAAAATATTGTTCGTGTTTACAGCTATTTTGAAGAGAACGGTACGGCGTATTTTGCTATGGAATATGTTGACGGTATCCCGTTCGATAAATATCTGTTGGGCAAGGGCGGAAGGATAGGTATCGATGAAGCAAAGTCTATACTTATTCCCGTTATGGACGCACTCGGCGCCGTTCACAGCGCAGGCATCGTTCACCGTGACGTTACCCCCGACAATATTTATATATCCAGTGACGGCAGAATAATGCTGCTCGATTTCGGTGCGGCAAGATACAGTCTGGGCGATAAGAGCCGCAGCCTTGACGTTGTGCTCAAACATGGCTTTGCCCCGAAGGAACAGTATGCAAGGCGAGGCAAGCAAGGACCTTTCACCGATGTTTATGCTCTCGGCGCTACGTTCTACTTTGCGCTTACGGGCAGACGTCCGCCCGATTCTATCGAGAGACTCGAAGAGGATGATCTTGTTCCGCCGACAACTCTCGGCGTTAAGCTTACACCGTATCAGGAGGAAGCTATACTCAAAGCCCTGAGTGTATCTCCGTCGGACAGATACCAGTCGATGGCAGAGTTCAAGAGCGTAATGCTCAATGAACCTATTAATAATAATGCGTACGCTGCTAATATTTCTCAGACGGTAAGCCCCATGACGGGTCAGCAGTTCTCGACTGGTCAGCAGTTCCCGAATGCACAGCAGATGCCGACAAGTCAGCAGTTCCAGAATGTACAGCAGATGCCGACAAGTCAACAGCTCCAGACAGGTCAGCAGTTCCAGAATGTACAGCAGATGCCGACAAGTCAACAGTTCCAGACAGGTCAGCAGTTCCAAAATGTACAGCAGATGCCGGCAAGTCAGCAGTTCGGGAATGCACAGCAGATGCCGACGAGTCAGCAGTATCCGAATATGCAGCAGGGTTTGGGTCAGACTCTCAATCAGACCGTTGCAGCCAACACAGGTTCCTACGCTCAGAATATCACCCCTGCGGTCAATACACCCGGTAATCCACTCAGTCTTGCGAAGAACAATACTCCCCAGGCAGCACCTGTTGCGATGCCGCAGCAGCCAATGAACGTCGGAATGCAGCAGCCTGTGTATAATACTCCGGCGAAACCCCGAAAAAAAGGACTTATAATAGGTATAGGCGCAGCGTGCCTTGCTGTTTGCATTATTGTCGGTGTGGTTATAGGCGTTGCTTCTTCGGGTAAGAAAGGCAGCAAAAACAACGGCGGAGGTTATGATGACTATACAAGCGTACCGGTTGCAAGCGGATCGGATGATACGAACAGCACTTCGCCCAAGATATTTGATGTGTCCGTAACGTCGAAGCCTGCAACCACGACTTCATCGACTACCACAAAAACAACACATTCTTTATCAGATCTTGAGATCGTGGGCAACTCGGTCGGCAATCTTAAGAATACCGCTATTTATGCCGCCGACGGCGACCGTAAATTCTGGACGGATGATGACGGTCATTCACTGATGTCGAATATTTCGGGAAAAAACTATTTTTATGAGGACGAATCCGGATTGTTCTCATGTTTGTCGTATTACGACGGCGTACTGTATTATCTTTATGACCATCAGGCATATTCTATAGATGTAGACACCGAAAGCAAGGGCACAAAGATCCCCGAACTGAAAGCCTACGCAAATATCGAGCGCCTTTATATTTCTCCTGCGTACTACTTCGTTTTTCAGGACAAGAAGGTTTACCGCATCAGCACCGAAACAGGAGAAACCGAAGATTCGATCGGTGTGGATTACTCCGACGATTTTACATTCTATAACGGCTGGATGTATTTTATCGCCGATGATGATGACGGTCATTCGTCTGTACTATATGTAAAAGAAGATGATTTTAATACTTTCAGCGAGTATTATTATTATGATAATTCGGGTTATTATTCGTCACCCGTTATAGCCGACGGAATTTTGTATTACTTCTGGATAGACGGAGAAAAAATATCTCTGATGAAGAGAGATCCCGATTTTACAGAGGATGACGATTCTATACAATTTGATATTTCAAGCTATGTCAGCTCGGGCACAAAAAAACCGATAGTATTTGATCTTAATGTGATCGGAAGCAATGTGTTCTACACCTTAAGCTACAGCGGCGAGGATGATATGACTATTCAGCACCTGATACTTGATAAAAATAAGGTAAGTCTAGACGATGCTGTTACAAATGTTGATGCGTTCAATCCTTGTCTGACGGTGGATTCAGACGGCAACTATAAGCTGAATTATTACGGCTATAATTCCGATAAGGATACTTATACAAATTACTTTGCCGTTTATGACCGCACAACAAACAAAAAGAAGAGCAATTGATTTAGCCTTGATAAAGATCTCCTGTACCCTTCGATTTTTTCGGAGGGTATTCTGTTTCATATAGTATAGATATTTGCTATGTACTACATGTATGTAACTTTTTGATTAAAGCAGTGTAAGATTATAAAAAATAAAGATTAGAAATCTGTTATTTTATATAAAATGCTTGATTTTTCGTTCTATATGTGATATTATAAAAACGGTTTGAAATAATTTTGGATCAGAAATGTATCTTGTTTTTTAAAAATCGAAAGAAAATTCCAACGAAAGGGAGCGTAGTTGTGCCGAAGGACGATAGATTTCCTCTTGCCTTATCAAAAGGGACTATTTTATCAGGACAATATGTCATCGAGCGTGTGCTCGGTCAGGGCGGTTTTGGTATTACCTATAAAGCGGTCGACTACAGGAACGGCAATAAGCCGGTAGCCGTAAAAGAGTATTTTCCGGATTCTCTTGTATACAGAGAGATGAGCGAGGTTATTCCGTATCCCGGTGACAGAGCCGAGAACTTTGAATACGGTAAAAAGAACTTCCTTGCGGAAGCCGAGACGCTGGCAAGATTCCTGGGAAATGATAATATAGTTCGTGTTTACAGCTATTTTGAAGAAAACGGAACAGCTTATTTTGCGATGGAATATGTGGACGGTATTCCGTTTGATAAATATCTACAGACAAAGCCGGGCGGCAGGATCACTATCGACGAGGCTAAGAAGATACTTATTCCGGTGATGGACGCATTGGGTGCTGTCCATGCAAAAGGCATAATACACAGAGACGTCACCCCCGATAATATTTACATTACAAACACCAGAGTTATGCTGCTTGATTTCGGTGCGGCAAGGTATAGTCTCGGAGATAAAAGCCAGAGCCTTGACGTTGTTCTGAAACACGGTTTTGCTCCGAAGGAGCAGTATCAAAGGAAAGGCAAACAAGGCCCCTTCACCGATATTTATTCATTGGGAGCGACTTTCTATTTTGCAATCACGGGCAGACGACCTCCCGATTCCATTGACAGAATAGATACGGATCAGCTTATTCCGCCGAGCAGACTTGGCGTTAATATAACAAAATACCAGGAAACGGCGATACTCCAGGCGATGAGCGTTCGTCCCGAGGAGCGTTTCCGTTCAATGGCAGAGTTCAAGAGCGTTTTGCTAAACGACAGATCACGGCCTATATTGCCGCCTGTTAAGCCGCCGATCCCTGCGGCGAACATTACCGGAGTAAATAATGTAAAAGCGCCGCCTGCCGATAAAAAAGCAACGACGCAGGAGCTTCAGAACAGATTGAAGAGACTTCAGACGAGAATGTCTCAGATACAGATGGAGATCCAGCAGCAGGAGGGAGCGGCTCAAATGCCGCAGCAGCCTGCCGCAGTGAGCAGGGCGATACCCTCGCAGATACAGATGCCGGTGCAGCCTGCCGCAGTGAACAGAACTATACAATCGCAGATACAGATGCCGGTGCAGCCTGCCGCAGCAAACAGGACGATACCTTCACAGATACAGATGCCGGTGCAGCCTGCCGCAGTGAACAGGACGATACCTTCACAGATACAGATGCCGGTGCAGCCTGCCGCAGTAAACAGGACTATACCCTCGCAGATACAGATGCCGGTGCAGCCTGCCGCATATCAGCCTATTCCGTCACAGATACAAATTACACCGCAGCCTATGGCGGGTGTGGTTCAGCCGCCGGGTACAGGCAATAATTATATGGTACAGCCTATTGCCGCAGTCACGGGTGTATCGCAGACGGGAACGGGTATCTCGCCGTCGGGTTCGGGTGTTTCGACGATACCTTCATCGGGATCATCACCCGTACAGCCCGTAGCAGCGTCTTCTCAGCCGGAGTATTCGGCACCAAAGAAATCTAACAACAAAGGTTTGATCCTGGGCATTGTAGCAATATGCGCAGTGATGGTTATTGCGATAGGCGTTATCATACTTGTTGCAGGTTCGAGCGGAAAAAATAAATCGCCGTCGGGCGGAGGCGGAATGGGTTACGCCGATATAGGTGTTTCGTCTGATGAATCTTCAAAACCTTTTGTACCAAAGAATACATCATCCGCCACAAATTCGGGCACACACTCCAATCCGTTTACAAATACGCCGTCGGTTGTTTCAAAGCCTGTTGTGTCACCCCCTCCGGTCAATGACGGAAATTTTTCGGCTGCCGATCTTGAGATCGTGGGCAATACCGCAGCGAATATAACTAATTTTGGATGTTATACCACAACGGGACTGTCGAGATTCTGGATCGACGAAGACTATCATTCCATCAAAACGGACGGTACGGGTAAAGAGACGTATATTCATAAGAATTTCAAAGGTGAGTTCAGCTGTCTGTCATATACGGGAGGATACCTCTACTATATATATGATAAACAGGCTTACAGGCTTGACGTGACGAACGATTCGGATCATGAGCTTGTTCCGGGCGTTCAGGGACTTAAAAATATAGATCGCTTTTTTGTTACAAATTCTTTTTTCTTCGTGTACCAGGACGGTAAACTCTACCGCATAAACAGAAAAAGCGAAAAAATAGAAGAAACTATCGAAATACAATACGGAGATCAGTTTACGCTTGCAAAAGGCTGTCTTTATTATATCTCGGCTGCGCAGGACGGGAGATCATGTGTTTATAAAGTTTCTGCCGATAATTTTACGAAAGTCGAGGATACCTATAAAGCTGAAAACGGCTTTTTCAGGTCTCCTATGGTTTATGAAGACTATCTGTATATTTTCCATGTTGCAGACGGTGACGAAACAAAAACCGAATTATCAAGGATAAGCGCAGCTAATTCGGGAGGTAAATGGGAAAGCTGGGTTATAGGAAATTTCCTGGCAAAAGATAAAAGCGAATATGCGTATGAAATGAATATGATCGGAGAAAATATCTTCTTTTCGGTGCAGAACAATTCAACTTCAAAATCTTCGCTGTATCACATTGTTTTAGCTGATAACGGTCATTATGACGCTTCAAAAATTGCCGATTCCGATTCGGCTCATGCGTGCGTCAGCAAACAAGGCGAGGACTACAAGGTCAATTACATCGAGTATGACGCCGCAAAAAAACAGTATATCAATAGATCTGCGGTCTATGATCATAAAACAAACAAAAAGAAATAAAATTCTAAGGAGGATTTATTATGGCAATTCAAGATTGTGGAAACGGACATCTTTACGATACCGATCTGTACGCAAGCTGTCCATACTGTCAGGGAGGCGGTAACCGTATTAACTTCGGTGCCGATAACTTCGGTCCTCAAGACAGTTTCGGAATAGGAAAGACGATGGGAGCAGGCATGAATTTTCAGCCGCCGATGCCCCCTGCGGGAGCACCCATGGGTTACGGTGATCCTATGATGCCGCCGCCGCCGATGGTTCCCGACGGTACGGCTTTCCCGGTTGCTAACGGAACAGTAGGCGAGACTGTAGCTCCCAAGGAGTACAGAGACCTTAAGAAAATCGAAGAGGATACAGGCAAGACAGTTGCTATGTATCAGAAGAAGAAGGAATACGATCCCGTTGTAGGCTGGCTTGTATGCGTTGAGGGTTCGGAAAAGGGCAAAGACTATAAGTTCTATGCAAGAGCAAACACCATCGGCAGAAACGACAAGAACGACATCTGTATCAAGGGCGACAACGCTATCTCGAGAGAGAACCATGCAAGAATAGCTTATGACCCCAAGCACAACTCGTATTATCTCCTTCCCGGCGAATCAACTAATACGGTTTACCTCAATGACGATCCGGTTTATACATCTGCTCCTCTGAAGAGCTACGATGTTATCCAGATCGGCGAAGGCAAGTATATCGTTATTACACTCTGTAATAAGAAGTTCAGCTGGGAATCGGGCGTTGACTCAGGCCTTGATATATGATTTGGTTTAACAGTAAAAAAGAAAAAAGCATCGAACCGCCTGCCGTAACATCTATGGAATCAACGCTCGAACCGACTGTTGAACTCTATGAGACTATGAAATACAGAGTGGCAAATCTTCAGGGGATCGGAGCGCGTCAGAGACAAGAGGATTCATTTACTCAGATGAATGCTCTCGACGAAGCGCTTTATAACAATTACGGCCTGATGTTTGCCGTCTGCGATGGTATGGGCGGCATGAAGGACGGTAAGCTTGCAAGCGAGACCGCAATAGCGAGCTTCCGCAGGTTCTTCACCGATATGGACAGACGAGGCAGAGTCGCAGAGCAGCTCAGGCAGAGTGTGTATGCGGCTTCCGAAGAGGTCGAGCAGCTGCTTGACGGCGACGGCGGAAGCACGGTCGTTATTGGTATCATCTATCATGAACAGCTGTATTTTGCAAGCGTCGGAGACAGCTTTTTCTTCCTCAAGCGTGACGGTAAGCTGTATCGTCTGAATACCGAACATAATGTATGCCACGAAAGGTATCTGGAGAATATCAGAGACGGAATCTTTGATCCTTCCGAATGCAGGAGTGATCCCGAAGCCCCCGCGCTTTCTCAGTTTCTGGGAATGATAGGAATGTGTTCCGTTGATTATTCGGTCAGACCTATGTGGCTGCAGAGAGGCGACGTGCTTCTTGCCTGCTCGGACGGAGTCGGCGGCGTACTCTCGGAATATGAGATACTCGACGCATTGAACTGCGAATCGGGTCAGGATGCGTGCCGTATGCTGGAGCAGAGGCTTGTTGAGCACGCCAGACCGAATCAGGACAACTATACGGCATTGCTGATACAATGTCTGTAAATAAAAAAGATTGAGAGGGAAAAATAATGAGAACAAAGTTATTACGCGTAATGTCGGTGTTGTTACTTTCACTGACAATATTAATGGCAAGTATTTCCGGCGTGGTTACCGCGTCCGCATTTGACGATAACATTAAAGGCGGCGTAGTGCCTGTAGTAATGTACCTCAAGGGCGCAGAGGCTTATCTCTCCGACGGTACAAATTATGAGCTTTTCCAGACGCTCGGCGACATTGAGTTCAGCTCAGGCTCGGGCTTCTTTGTAGGAAAGAGCACAACAGACGCACAGTATATCGTAACAAACGCACACGTTGTTGAGGACTATGTTACAGCTAACGAGGGCGGTCAGTTTACTTACTTCTATGGTTACACGGAAGAAGGCTACCAGATCATCATCTATGCAGAGAGCTGCGAACTCAGAGTTTACTATGCTCAGAACGAATATGAGCCTGCATATGTAGACTGCATCGGTTCTTCCGATAAGGTTGACCTCGCTGTTCTTAAGCTCAGAGAGCCCACAACAAAGAGACACAACATCGCTTTGATGGCACCCACGCAAAGCATGGTCGGCGATACTGTTTACACCGTAGGTTTCCCGGGCAACGCAGACAACCAGTTCACAAGCGCAAGCCACTATGGTCTTAATGACGTTACCGTACATAAGGGCTCGATCACAAAGTTTGCAGTTAACGAAGGCAAGGGCGTTGAGAGAATCGCTATCGACGCTATTGTTCAGCACGGTAACTCCGGCGGTCCGCTCGTTACAGAGGACGGTTACGTAATCGGCGTTAACACAAATGTCGAGTCTAACGTAAAATACGGCACACAGGTTGAGGTTGACTATTATGCATTGAATGCAACCGAGCTGATGAGATTCCTTGACAAGAACAACATTGAATATGTAGAGGTAGGCGGCGGTCCGAATTGGATCCTGTTCGCAATCATCGGCGGCGCAGTTGTTCTTATCGCAATTATTATCGTTCTTATCGTACTTCTTACAAAGCCGAAGTCAGCTCCCGTACCCGGTCCTGTTCCCGGTGGTCCCGTTCCCGGCGGCGCTGCTCCCATGGGTCCGATGAAGGGCGTTGTTCGTTCGCTTGCACCTCAGCATAACGGTAAGATGTATCCCGTTGGCAAGGCTCCCGTAACGATAGGCAGAGACCCGCAGGCTTGCCAGATCATCTTTGCAAAGAATACTACAGGCGTAAGCGGCAGACATTGTACGATCTATTTCGATTCCGCAACAGGCTTGTTTACTTTGACAGATATTGGTTCTTCCTTCGGAACATTTACAAGCGACGGCCGCAAGCTTACTCCGCAGGTTCCTGTTCCGCTCAGACCGAACGATACGTTCTATGTAGGCGACAGAGCTAATATCCTCAAGGTGGAAGTGACGCAGTAAATGGTGTTTGACGTTTTCCAATACTCCAATAAAGGCGGACGCAGCTATAACGAAGACGCCAGCGGTTGGATCACCGATAATGATGTCGGCATATTTGTTGTTGCCGACGGACTCGGCGGTCACGCTCTCGGTGATCTTGCTTCGGATACGGCGGTCACAATGTTGGTCGAAAATATCTGGATAGACAAAGCCGAAGATGTTTCCGAACAGCTGTCAAACAAGATCGGCGAAGCAAATCGGGCGATACTGAAGCTTCAGGAGCAGGACAGCATGGGGCAGAAGATGAAAACGACTGTCGCTGCACTGGCTGTTTACGGAGATAATGCCGTATGGGCAAATGTCGGTGATTCGAGAGTGTATTTTATACATAACAATAAGCTGCATTCTTATACGGACGATCACTCCGTTGCTTACAAAAAGTATAAAGCAGGAGAGATAACACGTGAACAGCTCTCGACAGACGAGGATCAGTCAAGACTTCTTCGGGCGCTCGGCAACCCCGAACGCTGCGAGCCTTCACTGTATTCTGCAGATGTTCTGCTTAAAGCAGGAGACGCTTTTTTCCTCTGCTCGGACGGAGCGTGGGAACTTCTGAAAGACGAAGAGATAGTAATAGATTATCTGAAAGCGGAAGACGCAAGGCAGTGGGCTGAGTTGCTGCTTGTTCGCATGATGGAGCGCGTAGGCGAAGGACATGATAATCTTACGCTTATGACGGTTATATTACAATAAAGATTATTAAGCGGGTACAGGTCTATGATCTGTGCCCGTCGTTTTATTTTCATTATATTTTTTAAGAACTTTAAAAAATTAAGTTGCATAATAAAATCATGTGTGTTATAATCTTACTGAATATTAACGAGGCAGCAGTGTAATGCTGTGTAATGTTACTGAGGTGAAAAAATGGCTACATATGTTATATCTGATATTCACGGCAGGTTGGATAAGTTCATCGAGCTGCTTGATTTGATAGATTACACGGACGATGATACTCTGTATATCCTCGGTGATGTTCTTGACAGAGGTCCGAACCCGATAAAAGCACTGCTGAAGATCATGGAAATGCCTAACGTGGTATTTATCCGCGGTAATCACGAGGAGATGGCGATCAGGTGCCTTCCGACGCTCCTCGAGGAGATTACGGAGCTTTCTATAAATTCTTTTGACGATGAGTATTTAAACGACCTTATGCTGTGGCAGATGAACGGCTGTCAGCCCACGCTCGACGAATTCTATGATCTGGATAACGACACAAAACAGAAAGTAATTGACTATATAGACAAAAGCCTGTATTATAAAGAACTATCGGTAAACGGCAATGACTACCTGCTTGTTCATGCGGGCCTCGGCAATTTCAAACCCGATAAACCCATCGGGAACTACACCGTTTTTGATCTTGTCTGGGAACGCCCCGATTACGAGAAGCAATATTTTGAAGATAAGTTTCTGGTTACGGGTCACACTCCCACGCAGACTATAGACTGCTGCGAAAATCCCGGATATATATATCGCAATCATAATCATATTGCAATAGACTGCGGCGCATGCTTCCGCACGGGCAGACTTGCCGCAATATG
>CADBRK010000060.1 GCA_902797065.1 uncultured Ruminococcus sp. | reverse complement strand
GACGCTATGATGTACAAGATCGAGGGAGAAGATCTTTACCTGATCGGTACAAGTGAACATTCCATGATCGGAAAGTTTATTGATACAATGATCAAAGAAGAAGAGCTTCCCAAGACTCTTACCAGCTATTCTCCTTGTTTCAGAAAAGAAAAGGGCGCTCACGGCATAGAGGAGAGAGGCGTTTACCGTATTCACCAGTTTGAGAAGCAGGAAATGATCGTTGTCTGCAAGCCGGAAGACAGCATGATGTGGTTCGATAAGCTTTGGCAGAATACCGTTGATCTTTTCCGTTCACTTGACATTCCCGTGCGTACATTGGAATGCTGCTCGGGAGATCTGGCTGATCTTAAGGTCAAGAGTGTTGACGTTGAGGCTTGGTCGCCGCGTCAGAAGAAGTATTTTGAAGTAGGTTCATGCTCGAATCTCGGCGACGCTCAGGCAAGAAGACTGAGGATCAGAGTAAATGCAGGCAAGAACAAATACTTTGCACATACGCTTAACAATACGGTAGTTGCACCGCCGAGAATGCTTATCGCATTTTTGGAGAATAACCTCAACGAAGACGGAACTATCAGGATTCCCGAGGCTCTCAGACCGTATATGGGCGGCAAAGATTTAATTAAGTAATTAAGAAAAGAAACGGCAGTATGCGTTACGGGCAGCTGCCGTTTTGTGATTAAACAGAGAGGTGATGAAATGATAAAAGCTATATTTTTCGATCTTGACGGAACTTTGCTTGACAGCAATAAAAAAATACAGGATAAATCCGTTGTATATCTTAAAAAGTGCAGAAATAACGGTATAAGCCTGTTTATTTCAACAGCGCGGCTGCCCAAGTGCAGAGATACTTTGAAATTCGGAGAAGAGATCAAGTCGTTGTTTGAAGGCGGAGTTTTTTGCAACGGTGCAGTTATAGAAATAGGAAACGAGCGTATATATAATTTTGTTTCCGAAAACACAGTCAGAAATATTCTCGAAGCTTTGAAAGATTATCCCAATATATACATAGCTGTACAAATGAAGAATAATATTCATGCTTTTAATAAGAGTATTCCGATAGAAGAACAACGGCTTTGGGGATTGGAAGAAGGAAAGGTCTTTTCAACGGAAAACTGTCCTCTCGGAGATGTAATAAAGCTGCTTATTTTTGACGGAGGGTACTATGATGGCTTGAATAAGCTTTCAAACGAAGTTGTCAACATTATTTCAAAAGTATGTGGAAAAGAAGCTTCACTTTATCTGACAGATGAGGGAAAGGTCATACAGATCAATGCGTCAACATCGAGTAAATATAACGGTGCCGAAACTATAAGAAAAGCATTGAGACTGCAAAAAAACGAATGCGCAGTTTTCGGTGACGATTATAACGACGCAGAGATGTTGTCAAACTTTGAAAACTCTTACGCTATGGGAAATGCACCTGTGGAAATAAAAGCCAAAGCATCATATATAACAGATGATAACGACAGTGACGGCATTTCCAATGCATTGATAAAAATTCTGAACGAGAATAATATACATCGAGATTTATGATATAAAACTTCTTGCAACAGGTTGATTTACTGTTATAATTTGTGATATAATAAAAAGGTATTTTTAGCAAATATTAAGGAAAAGAGAGAGAGTAATGAACAGGGTAGGCTTCGATAATGAAAAATATTTAAAACTCCAGTCGGAGAAGATCAGAGAAAGAATAGACAGCTTTGGCGGTAAGCTGTATATGGAATTCGGCGGTAAACTGTTTGACGATTATCATGCGTCGCGTGTACTGCCCGGGTTCAAGCCGGACAGTAAAGTCAGGATGCTGCTCAAGCTAAAAGATCAGACGGAGATCATCTTTGCGATAAATGCCTCTGCTATAGAACAGAATAAAATGAGAAGCGACATAGGCATTACATATGATATGGACATTCTCAGACTGATCGACAAGCTTACGGAGATAGGTTTGTATGTCGGAAGCGTTGTTATTACGCAGTATAATTCTCAGCCGTCCGCAGATAAATTCAAAGCACGTCTTGAAAACCTCGGAATAAAAGTTTATCTGCATTATACGATCAAAGGGTATCCTTCTAATCCGAATTATATCGTAAGTGAAGAAGGTTTCGGAAAGAACCAGTATATAGAGACTTCAAGGTCGCTGATCGTGGTTACCGCGCCGGGACCCGGAAGCGGTAAAATGGCGACGTGTCTCTCTCAGCTTTATCATGACAACAAGAGAGGTATCAAAGCAGGGTATGCAAAATACGAGACATTCCCTGTCTGGAGCATTCCTCTGATGCACCCCGTTAACCTTGCGTACGAAGCCGCTACAGCCGATCTGAATGATGTTAATATGATAGACCCCTGGCACTTGCAGGCTTACGGAGAAACAACTGTAAACTATAACAGAGATGTTGAAGTGTTCCCGGTACTCAATGCGATCTTCCAGCATATCTCGGGAGAATCGCCTTATAAATCCCCGACGGACATGGGAGTAAATATGGTAGGCTTTGCGATAACTGATGACGATGTTGTCTGCGAAGCTTCAAAGCAGGAAATTATAAGAAGATACTACGCTGCGCTGCAAAAGAATAAGCAGACAGGTCTTGCATTGGAAGAAGTTAAGAAGATAGAAATGCTTTTGAACAGAATGGGCTTAAGCAAGGATGACAGAGTTGTTGCAAAGGTTGTTAATGACTTTGCGGAGAATTATGAAAACCCCGTCGCAGGTATAGAGCTTAACAGCGGCAGGATTGTCACCGGAAAGACAGGGCCGCTCCTCGGCGCCGTATGCTCGATGCTGCTGAATGCAATAAAGGTGCTGGCAGGTATAGACGACGATGTACTGCTGCTTTCAAAAGAGGTCATAGAAGCGATCCAGAAGCTTAAGACGAAGGTCATGAAAAACCAGAATCCCAGAATGCATGTAGACGAGGTTCTGATCGCGTTATCCGTAAGCGCCGAGAATGACGATAATGCAAAGCGTGCCCTGGAGCAGGTACCAAATCTGAAAGGTACGCAGGTACATTCATCGGTCATCCTTTCACAGGAGGACATGGATATATTCCGCAGATTGGGTGTTGACCTTACATGCGAACCGGTTTATGAATCGGATAAGCTTTATCATAAATAATTTAAATAATTCCCCCTCAGAAACGAGGGGGAAAAGTTATCTTATAAACTTGTTTGCGGAAGACGAGAAAGACCTTCGCTGTGAATTAGGATCAACCGCTTCTCCTATTGTGCCGTAATCGGTGTAAAGCGTACCGTAAGTATTCGTATCTTCAACGATGTTAGAATAAGAATATGCCAGGATACCTATAATTATCGGTATTAATCCTCTGACATACGCGAGAACCAGACTGATAAAAATATACAGATCGCTTATTTTGATACCAAGTCCGCTGAACGCTTCTTTGTAACAGTAGTACAGAAAAGTTGTTACGGCTGCATAACACAAAAGAACAATTCCTATTATAATACTGAATGTGCCGTAAGTATGGGCGCCTTTGTTTTTTGGTACGCTGTCCGTCAGACTTGTTTTTATGGATTTCAAAAAATCTGCCTGAGCCTGAGTGATCCAAAGCTTAAAAAGAAGTACGACTTCAAAAGCAACCATGATCATTACTATACTCAGCTTGTTTGCCTTAATATCTTCGGCAGACATCTTCAGCAGATCCGGGATCAGATTTAATGATTCGGGATTTGTAAAAATGACAACGAATACAGAAAGCAAAACAAGAAAGAATAACAGGCCGTATAATGCAAGACCTCCCATAGATAAAAAGTACAATGCATATATCCCGTTTTGAGGAGTACTGTCATAATCCTCATTTCTGCTCTTTACATAAATACTGATAAAACAAAAAGTAAAGAAACCGTTCGCAAGAATATTCAACAGTGGGAAAAACGAGCTGTTATCTGTATTGAGCGAAATATTAAATTTTGAAAATGCTATGTTTAAAAGCAGTGTGCCGAATTCACCGTTCGGAGAAAACATAACGTATATAGATGAAGCTAAGTTTACAAACATCAGAATAATCAGCACCAACACCAATGATTTGCTGCAAAAATGTTTAACCATGTTTGAATTTCGTTCGTAATTGTCCTTAGGTGTAAAAAAACGGTTATCCATAGACTCACCTCAATAATTGTTTCACTTTTATTTTAGAGGATTTCAACACAAATTACAATAGAAATAGTCTAATAAAAATAAATTTATCAAAACTAACAAAAAACCAGAACGTTTTTTTACAAACACATAAATTACTTTTCGGTAATAAATAATCATAATAACATAAAAAAACGGCACATCCGAATTATGGACATGCCGTTAATGTTAAATTGATAATGATTACATCATTCCGTTGTTATATCCCTGATCGTTCGGATTGGGACCGCCATAAGGGTTACCGCCCATAGGAGGCTGTGCAAACGGATCTGCAGCAAACGGATCAGCTGCAAACGGATCCTGACCGTAAGGATTCTGCGGAACAGGCTGTGCAAAAGGATCGCCCATAAACGGATCGTTCATCATGCCGCCCATATTCTGATCATACTGTGGAGGATAATCGTTCTGGAGTTCCTCGGGGATATACTCGGATTTTTTGTGTGTATCCTTTTTATCGTCATCAGTACCATAGGTGTAAGCCTGACTCTGATGGATAGCATCGTTAGACTTTCTCTGTGTTGATTTGAAAGTATTCATAGCGTTTGAGCTTGCGGGGCCGGTATTTCTTGCAGTATTACCGTCTTCAACCCAAGCCTGGTTTTCTTTAGCCCAGTTAACCCATCCCTTTGCAAAGTAACCTCTGACAAGTATAGAAACACCGGAAATAATGCTTGAAATAAGAGCCATAGGTGTTACAGCCAAAGCAGTCAGAGAGCTGGTCTCATCGGTTAAACCTTCAATAGTTTCATCAGATTTGCTGAAAAGGAAAGCCACAACGATCATAACAAGATAGATGATTCCGACAATGATAGAAAGAGTACCGTATGAAGAAGCTCCGTCATAATATACGGCAGTTCCTTTGCTGCTCTTTCTGCAGGAGCTGAGGAAAGTAGTCTGTGAGCTGATATAGATAGAAACAACAACTGCGATTACTATCATAATGATCATAAAGATCAGAAGCACGATCTTTTGCTCATCCAACTGAGTCTGAACAGCTTCCTGACCCTGTGAAAAATCAATTTTTGTGATCGAACTGATCGTTTGAGCAAGAGTCTGAGCCGAGGGGTCGTCGGGATTATTGAAAATAAAGGATAATATTGTATTTGCGGAAGCTATCAGGAAAAACGAACCCAATACAACTGCGAGCGAACCCAATATAACTCCTACAAGCTCAACAATAGACAAAGCCTGAAGTACTCCAAAGAAGATCTTCGGATTTCCGCCGCCGCCTCTTGAAGTCAGATAGATCATTGTAAGCATTACTGCCACGGCAGCCGACAGAATAAATGATAAGAACGAAGATGCCATAGCACCCGAGAGAAAGCTTAGAACCACGCCTGCGATAGCCAAAGCTGCGATAATAAGCATGGTGAATTTTGAAAAGTACTTTTTTACTACAGAAGTACCGCGAGTATTTGATAAACTCAACTGGCTTGGAATGCTCATATGAAATGATCCCCCTTGTAAAAATTTAAGAATGTTAGATACGATAAATATCTAATATAATTTTACAAGAGAAACGCAATAAAAACAATACTTTTCGCAAAAAAAACACATAAAATTTTTATTTTTTTTCTTAGCAGAAATAACTATAAATATGAAATTCTCATAAACAGAAAACATGTGCTCCTATAGTTGTGATGACAGGTCTTGATCTTATCCATCTGCTTGTTGCTGTAACAGGATTATAATAGTATATAGCACCGCCCGAAGGATCCCATCCGTTAATCGCGTCAACGGCAGCCTTTCTGCTGCTGTCGGATACAGGCTGGTTGAACTGTCCGTCATTCATACAAGAGAACGCTCCGTTCTGATACACGACGCCCGCAATGGTATTCGGAAACGACGGGTGTTCCACACGGTTGAGTATTACAGCGCCTACAGCAACCTGCCCTTCGTAAGGTTCGCCCCTTGCTTCGGCAGAGATGGTTCGGGCGAGAAGGTCAATCTCACCCTGAGAGTATCCGTAATTGTTATTGGAAGATGACAAACCGAGATACGTAAGTGTTTTGCTTCCCGCTATGCCGTCTGCGGTAAGTCCGCAGTCCTTTTGAAACTGTGTTACGGCATTTTTCGTCTGAGTACCGTAGACCCCGTCGATAGCGCCGCTGTAGTAGCCGAGAGATGAAAGCTTCTTTTGTATTTGTACGACCTCATTACCAGATGAACCGTATTTTGAGAGTGCAGACGCACCGGTATCATTTATAATGAAAACAGCAAAG
>CADBRK010000059.1 GCA_902797065.1 uncultured Ruminococcus sp. | reverse complement strand
CTTGTTCTTTGATTCGGTACTGTTTATGCTAAGAAGATGATACGATACGCAGGGCGCGTCATCTGCCGAATAATTCTTCGCTCCGAACACAAGTTTTTCCTCATCGGTGTATGCGATCTCTCCGACTGTTTCAGACATAAGATTCCTGAATACGAAATTCACAGCTTCGGTTATGCCTTCTCTGCTGCGGAAATTCCTGTCAAGTATCACCTTTGACGGGTAACTGTTGGCGTTTCTGTCATACAGCGTATAGCGGTTCTTACGTTTTATGAAAATCTCGGGCATTGCCTGCCTGAATCGGTAGATACTTTGCTTTACGTCTCCAACCACAAACAGCTTTTTGTCATCGTCGCTTACCGCCTTGAAGATAGTATCCTGTATTGCGTTTGCGTCCTGATATTCGTCTACCATCACAAAGTCATAGCGTGAAGATACAAGACGTGCAATATCTGTAGGAACAGGTCCGTTGTCGGTTTCCTTTACAAGAAGCTTCAAAGCCCAGTGTTCGAGATCGGAGTAATCGGCGATCTTCCGTTCGGCCTTCATCTCCGAATAGACTTCTTCAAACTCGTTCATCACATTAAACATACACCTTACCGTCGGGGCAAGCTCGGTTATGTCCGCCATACACTGCTCTTCGCTGAAAGCATACAGTGCTTTGAGAGATTCAATTATCTTTTTGACCGAATCTCTGTTAGATGCTATCCTGAGTTTTGTTTCGTTATCCTTAAGCTTGTCGGGCGCACGAAGAGTAACTTTTCTCGAAAAAAGCTCCAGAGATTTTGAAATATCATCCCAGCCGCCTTCTTCGGTTCGTGCAAGAACATTGTCTATCAGGTCGGCGTCGTCGCGTATTATATCGCCGAATTTATGATTTGCGAGCGCAGGCTCTTCGCCGAGAAGCTTCAGGTTTCGCTGAATAATATCTTTGGCGAAATAAACCATTACCTTTGTTCTTTCACGAATAACACCGCCCCAGTGAGTTTTGGAAACGCTCTCTGCTCCGCTGTACATAGCGCACTTTTCATCTGACCAGCGCTTCGGGAACGGGTGAGAACGCAGGAATCCGTACAATCGGAGTATGAGTTTCTGAAGCGCACTATCGCTTTTTGAAGTTGAGAACATATCGGACATTTTAAGAAAATCCGTGTCGCCCTCGGTGTATTTTCTCTCGATAACGTCGTTCATTGCGGCAGCTTTCAGAATTTCAAGCTCCGTATCGTCGGCTATTCTGAAATCCGCGGGAATATCGAGAATATAGAAGAACTCCTTCGCAAGGCTCTGACAGAAGCTGTGTATCGTGCTGATCTGAGCCTTTGCAAGCAGCATCTGCTGACGGCGAAGATGTACGTTAAACGGGTCGGCAGCCAGCATTTCATCGAGTCTTTTGTTTATGCGTTCCCTCATTTCGCCTGCGGCTGCCCTCGTATATGTAACGACGAGAAGTCTGTCTGCGTCCACGGGAGTTACCGTATCTGTCATGATCTGTATTACTCGCTCAACAAGCACGGCTGTTTTGCCGGAACCTGCCGCAGCAGAAACAAGCACTGTACCTTTCCTTGCACTTATAGCGTCCTGTTGATTGTCCGTCCACTTAACACCTGCCATTACTCTGCCTCCCCTCTTTCCTGTTCGATTATCCCGAGAACATTCTTTATATCCTTATCGCATCTTATTTTTCTGTCTTTTGCCGATCTTTCCCTTGCGCATACGGCTTTATACGGACAGTAGCCGCATATTCTGTTATCCTCGGAATCATTTTCCGCAACGGGCACTGCCTCTATCCTGCCCTTATTCAGCTCGTCGCTCATAAGAGCGATCTGCTTGTCGACTCTTTCAAACACCATTTTAAGCTGACTTGGCGTGATAAGCACCTTTTGGCTGTTTGAGTCGACGCCGCCGTCCTTCTTGAGTTTGATCGGCACAAATCTGCCCGAAACCGCCGTATCCATGCCGAGATACACATCGGGATCATTCAGGATCATACCGTTCATTTTAAGATCTTTGTCGTGCTCTTTTTCTATTTTATCATCGCTGTCATTCGGTTCTGCCGATACGGTGGGATACATTGACGGCATATACAGAATTCCGCTCGGAACTATCTCATCGCCGTATCTTTCTTTACCGTTTTTTGCTATTGCGGAAAGATAGATCAGCATCTGCATATTTATCCCGTAAAGAATATCAGAGATCCTGAATTCTTTTGTACCCGTTTTGTAATCGACGATACGTATAAAGTCTTTTCCGTTCTTTTTCATCAGGTCTACTCTGTCGATAACGCCTCTAACGGTAACGGTGTTGCCTTCGGAATCCTTGACGGAATACCCTTCTATACCGTCGGAAGTAACAACAGTGTTTTCCTCTGTACCGTCGGAGTCTTTATCCGTTTTTTTCTCTGCAGCATTGTTTTTGCCGACATTCAGTTCAAAATCCACGGGACGAAAATCCGATAAAGCCAGCTCCTCACCCATTCGTCCGAGAAGCTTCCCGCAGTTTTCTTTTGCTCGGGCGTACATAACCTTGAAACGCTCCGTTTTGTCTTTTACACCGCCAAGTACTTCTTCCATATACCTGTCCACAAGTTCATCGAGAAGCGCCGAAAGCTGATCGTCGTCAAACTTCCGATAATCATTCTCTTTGTATTCGATCAGCATATTTTCCAAGAGATAATGAACAAGATTACCGTATTCGATCGCATCGAGCGTGGCTTTTCTGCGTTCTCTTAATTTAAGCCCGTAATTGCAGAAATACGAGAACCTGCACTTATTATACTTCTCGATCTGCGAGGCGGAAATTCTCTTGTTTTTGCCGAAAAGCTGTGCTGTGATCTCCTTTTTGCTTATACAAAAATCCTTCCTGTTTGCCGCACGATCTATTGCCTTAAGCCTGTCGGTGTACAGCTCATTTCCGGAGAAATACTCCTTCAACGCAGCATTCAGCGGATCGCCGCTGCGGTAGTTAAGCGTGTATCTTTCAAAGGCGGCTTTTTCACTGAAAATTCGTTCTTCATCGCTTAGCAGAGTGACGTTTATTTCCGAATCCGGCAGCAGCTTCACTATCTCGGAAATTATTGACGACGGTCTGACGTCTTCCCCTTTGAGGTTCTTGCTGTAATATGTAACAAAAAGCTTATCTGTCGGAGAGGACACAGCGTTGTATACAAGGTACTTTTCATGCTGAAAAAGCTCCTCGAATGCGTCGTACAGCGGCACCTTGCTTTCGATTAGCGTACGTCTTTCTCTGTCGCTGAAAACTCCGCTCTGCGCAGGCAAATGGGGAAATTCTCCTTCTTCCGCTCCGATAACAAAGACGGCATACGGACTATTAAGCCTTACGCTGTCGGCTGTTCCTATAGTTACCTGGTCAAGAGTCTGGGGAATATCGGATATTTCCGCCGCTCTCACAACAGACGAAAAAAGCTCGTAATATCGTTTGCAGGTTATGTTCCGTTCTGCAAGAGAGAGGTACATCTTGTTGAGTATATCCATGAGGTAGTCCCATAGACGCATCTCCTCCTCGACAAACTCATCGTCTATTTTTCTGATATTTTTATTGACATGATAATCAATAAGAAGTTCATAAACAGCCTGCGAGATCTCGCGCGCACCGCCTTTTTTGATCTTTTCCT
>CADBRK010000058.1 GCA_902797065.1 uncultured Ruminococcus sp. | reverse complement strand
CCGGGATATGATCGTTATGCGTATAAGCCGCACCGTCATACGGAGCAGGGCCGTACATACAAGCGCACAAGCTTAACGAAGCAACCGTCGACGCTTCGATAACGATACGTCTGAAGTGTTTTTTATCATTCATATATTTTTACCTCCGTATTAAGACAATAGAAAAGAGAATTTTCATTAGAATTCGTATAAAATATATACTTATTATAGAGTATTGTCAATATTCTTCTGAATTAAGTCTTTTGCGTTCATACTGTTTTGTATCATCAGGTCAAGCTGCCCTTTGAAGAGAATTTTTATACGATTTAATTGATTTGTAATATGCTTAGCGTCATCGGGGAGAGGGTTATTAAGCCACCGTATCATTATTCCGATAATTGCTTCTTCGTAAAACAAGCATATAATCTCCAGGTCATCAGCATATATGTTTCTTGTATCATAATCTTTTTCTATTGATTTTATCAAAAGACGTTCAAGCTTTTCATGAGCAAACTTTGAAGTAAGTTCATGACCGAGACTTTTGTAAAGATTTTGATAAACATATTTATATTTTGAACACAGTTCGATAAAGGCGAGCATTGCTTCTTCTGCATTCTTATCTGCATATGCAACTATTTCGTCGATACGATTATCTATAAAGCTCAGAAAGACGTCGTATATATCGTGAAAATGGTAGTAGAATGTGTTTCGTGATATACCGCACAAATTTGCTAATTCGTTGACTGTGATTTTATTGATAGACTTCTTTGCCGCAATATTTAACGCTGTTTCGGTGATCAGATTTTTTGTTATTGATGACATTTTTAAATCCTCTTTCCGTGTAATTAGTATTGTAATTTTCTTAATAATACACTAAATAATATCTCATATGGAACAATGAATATTATTGCAATTGTGAAAAAAAGTACAGATTTTGTACACTCATTAAATATTGTACATTTTTGTGAATATTCGAATAGTGTAAAATCATAGAGAAAAACAGGTCAACGACAAAAATGAGGAGATGAGTGTACTGTGAATTACACATTGTCACAATGGGGCGTTATGCTGATCGTTACATCGTTTATCGGATTTGCAATAGAAAACGCTTGGTTATGGATTACGAAATCATATGTTGACAACAGAAATATGAATTTACCGTTCCTGTTCGGGTACGGGTTTGCTGTTGCGGCAATATATCTCATGGTCGGAACACCGTCAAACGGAGAGGGACTGTTAAAGGAAAAACTGTGTTTGCTCGGAAATTTTGATATTATGTATTTTGGTTTTGTGTTTCTTTTTGTGTCGGTAGGAGAGATATGTCTCGGGTACGCTTTCCGTGCGGCTTGCAGATTTGACTATTGGGATTACTCCGATCTGCCTCTTCACTTTACAAAGTATACGTCTTTTTTTACGAGCGTGTTGTTTGCGGGAGCGATTTATTTATTTATGAATTACTGTTTTGAAATTATTATGCATTATGCGCTGATAAAAAAACATACATTGACGTATCTGCTCGACTGTCTTATCATAGGAGATTTCTTATATTCGTTCGGGTATATGATGAAAGAGAAAAAGCCGTACGTAAAATGGAAGAAAATCCAAAAGAAGCACGCGCAGAAGAAAGCACGGCTAAGAGAAGTGATATTCAGATGAGAGAGATCCCGTTAAGGAAGGTCTTTAAAAATATGTATAACAATACCCCCCTACTGCAGTTATTACAGTGGGGGGATTTAATTATGTGTAATTATGCTTAATTATGCGTACGGTATTACTTGCCGATGTTAGCGAGCTGCTCGAGGTGCTCGTACTTCTGCTCTGCGAACTTCTCTGCCTTCTCGAAGAGTTTCTCTGCTCTCTCCGGGAATGCTCTCTTCAGAGCGTTGTAACGTACTTCGCCCATGATGAAGTCACGGTAAGAAGCAGTCGGAGCCTTGCTGTCAAGCTGGAACGGGTTCTTTCCGTCGTCTGCAAGACGAGGATCGAAGCGGAATGTATGCCAGTAGCCTGCCTCAACAGCCTTCTTCTCTTCTGTCTGAGAAATACCCATACCGCCCTTGATGCCGTGGTTGATACACGGAGCGTAGCAGATGATGAGTGACGGACCGTTGTAGCTCTCAGCCTCTACGAATGCTTTGATACACTGGTTGTAGTTTGCGCCCATAGCAACCTGTGCTACGTATACATAACCATAAGACATTGCGATAGCAGCGAGGTCCTTCTTCTTCTGGCTCTTACCTGTTGCTGCGAACTGTGCAACAGAACCTACCGGAGTAGCCTTTGAAGCCTGACCGCCTGTGTTGGAGTAAACCTCTGTATCGAATACGAGAATGTTTACGT
>CADBRK010000057.1 GCA_902797065.1 uncultured Ruminococcus sp. | reverse complement strand
GACGCAGAGTTCCCGCCCTACGGCTATCAGGACGACAACGGCGAGTATGTTGGCTTTGACCTCAGCCTTGCAGAAGAAGTTTGCAAGAGAAACGGCTGGGAGCTTGTTAAAAAGCCCATCGACTGGGATTCAAAGGATCTGGAGCTTGACTCCGAGATCATCGACTGTATCTGGAACGGCTTCACGATCAACGGCAGAGAGGACGCTTACACATGGACTACTGCTTATGTAGACAACTCTCAGGTATTTGTTGTAGCTGCCGATTCGGGTATCACAACAAAAGAAGGTCTTGCAGGCAAGACAGTTGCTGTTCAGGCAGACTCATCTGCGCTTGCAGCCCTCACAGACGAAGAAGATAACGACGAGAACCTCGCTCTTGCAGCAACATTCGCCGATCTTATGGAAGTTCCCGATTACAACACGGCATTCATGAACCTTGAATCGGGCGCAGTTGACGCTATCGCTATGGATGTTGGCGTTGCAAAGTATCAGCTTGAGTCAAGAGGCGACAGCTATGTGATCCTTGACGAGGTTCTCGCTGCGGAAGAGTACGGCGTAGGATTTAAGCTCGGCAACACAGAGCTTCGTGACGCTGTTCAGAACACACTCAATGAGATGGCTGAGGACGGCACATTCATGAAGATAGCAACAGACTGGGGTCTCGAAGAGAGCGTTGTTCTCGGTAAGTAATATTTGCTGATTATTTACGGCGGAATCACACAAAGCGGTTCTGCCGTATCTGTTTTTGAGGGTAGAAACATGACACTACAAAATATAATCACTCAATTAGGCGAAGGAATGCTCAAAACAGGGCTGCTGTTTTTCAGCACACTGATACTTGCGCTGCCGCTCGGACTTATCGTATCATTCGGCAGAATGTCAAAATGGGCGCCCTTCGGAGGCAAGTTCAAGCCGATAAGGCTGCTTACACAGGTGTACATATCAATAATGAGAGGTACTCCGCTTATGCTCCAGATAATGGTAGTATATTTCGGTCCGTACTATCTGTTCGGGATAAAAATATCAACATCATATCAGATATATGCTGCAATTATCGCTTTTGCGATCAACTACGCTGCGTACTTTGCAGAAATATACCGCGGCGGTATCGAATCTATGCCTATCGGACAATACGAAGCGGCAAAAATACTCGGGTTTACAAAATCACAGACCTTTTTCAGGATCATTCTTCCGCAGGTAATGAAACGCATACTTCCTTCGATAACAAACGAGGTAATAACACTTGTAAAGGATACGTCGCTGGCGTTTGTAATAGCGTATGCCGAGATGTTCACCATGGCAAAGCGCATTGCCGCCAAAGAGACGTCTATGATACCGTTTGCTGCGGCAGGTATTTTCTATTATGTTTTCAATCTTATCGTTGCCCTTGTAATGAACAGAATAGAAAAGAAAATGTCTTATTACAGATAAGGGGGTACGATCGGATGAAAATGCTTGAAGCAAAGAATTTGAAAAAATCCTTCGGTGAAACCGAGGTTCTGAAAAATATTTCCTTTGACGTATACAAAGGCGAAGTACTTGCGATCATCGGTCCGTCGGGTTCGGGCAAAAGTACGCTCCTGCGCAGCATAACTCAGCTTGAAACCGTTGACAGCGGCGAGATCACCATTTGCGGCGACACCTTATGCAAAAGCAACGACAACGGAACTGCCGTATACGCAGGCAAAAAAGAAAAAGCCGCTATCTCGAGGCATTTGGGACTTGTGTTCCAGAATTTTAACCTCTTCCCCCACTTCTCGGTAATGCGCAACATCACCGAAGCCCAGCGCAAGGTACTCGGCAGAAGCCGTGAGGAGTCCGAGAAAATCGCACTTGAACTGCTCAAAAAGATGGGTCTTGAAGGCAAAGAGAACTCATACCCGTGCGAGCTTTCGGGCGGTCAGCAGCAGAGAGTGTCCATCGCAAGGGCGTTGGCGCTGAGTCCCGATATACTTCTCTTTGACGAGCCCACATCTGCGCTTGACCCCGAGCTTACGCAGGAGATATTAAAGGTAATGCGTTCGCTTGCCGCAGAAAAAATGACAATGGTTGTCGTTACACATGAAATGCTTTTTGCAAAAAGCGTAGCCGATAAGGTCATCTTCATGGACAACGGCTACATCATCGAAAACGGAACGCCCGACGAGGTATTCAATAAAACAACCAACGAGAGAACAAAGGCATTTTTAAGCAAATATTGATATATCGGAACGGATACTGTTGTTCGGACAGTATCCGATTTCTATGTATTGCAAATTTTTTTGTGTAATGATATAATATTAAATCATAAATGTAAGGAAGTGCTGCTATGAGCGAAAACGTAAAGACTGCTGAAACAAAAAAAAATAAGATACCTATTCCCGACTACACCAAGGGCGAAGAGATCTTTAACATGGTAACGCACATCGTAGGCGGTGCGTTTGCGATTGCTGTAGCAACGCTGTGCATCATCTTTGCGGCAATAAAACACAACGTTTACGGCGTGATAAGCGGTTCTATCTTCGGCGCTATGATGATCGTACTCTACACCATGTCGAGCGTATATCACGGGTTAAGCCCCAAACTGAAAGCAAAAAGGGTGTTCCGTGTCCTCGATCACTGCACGATATTCTTTTTGATAGCCGGAACGTATACACCGTTTGCACTGTGTACATTAAGAGAGCATAACACGGCTTTAGGCTGGGTATACTTCGGAGTCGTATGGGGACTCGCAGCGCTCGGAATTACATTCACGGCGATCAACTTAGAGAAATACAAGGTTTTCTCCATGATACTTTATCTTGCCATAGGCTGGATAATCGCCCCCGTTCTGCCTATACTCATCAAATCAATAGGCAAAGGCGGAGTAATATTCCTGCTGCTGGGCGGTATCAGCTACACGATCGGCGCAGTGCTGTACGGCGTCGGAAAAAAGAAGCGCTATATGCACTCGGTATTCCACATATTTATTGTGATCGGAAGCCTTATGCATTTCTTCTGCATATTCTTTTATGTTATCTGAAAAATCGGGTATGTCCGCTGTGGATATACCCGATAGTTTATTTACGTATTTCATTTTCATGGCTTCCGTAGGATTGTCTGCTGTCAAAAATCAGTTCGATAAAGGACTTGTAATATGTGATAAATTTGCCGTTTTCTATCATTTCGAGTATCTGCCGACGATCTGCCCATCTTACTGCCTGCACCTCTTCTTTTTGGAGTACGAGCGATTCCGTATCTACGTCGGCAAGTACATCATACACATCACAAAAGCCCCGATCGAAATTAACGGTAAAGCGCGGTCTGACATCGGAAAAATCCATATCAATACCCAACTCTTCCGAAAGCTCTCTCTGCGCAGCCTGCTGTGATGTCTCTCCCGATATGACCGAGCCTGCGGCGGTTATATCCCACATATTCGCCCAGTCGTCCTTAAACGGCATCCTCTGCTGAATCAGCATTTCACCCTTCGAATTAAATATACACACTTGTGCGGCGATGTGGTATTCACCCTGTCCGAGAGTACAGCCGCGCATTATTGTTTTGCCGGTCTTGTTTCGGTTTATATCATAAATATCCCAAAGTTCCATATAATCATTCCCAAATCTCATAGTAATAAATTCCGTATTGTTTCCATTTTTTCAGTTTTTGACACCGATGTCCAAACAACGTATTCCCACGGTTTCATGCGGTTTTATTAATCTGTAATTGTTCCGCTAAGAAAACAAGCGCGTAAGATAATCTGTTCTGCCATCCAAAATTCTTACTATCTCGATATAATCCGTGTATATTTCATAAAACGCAATTTGTTTCTTTATTATAATAAAACGATAATCTGATTCAATATCAAACTTTTCCGATAATCTCATTCCCATTTCGGGATTTTCTTTTAACAAAGCAATATTTTGCACAATAACAGTCTTTAATTTTTTCGCAGCCGCAGGATTGTTTAACTCGTTTTCAATGTAATCCGCAGCTTTTTCTATGTCTGCAATTGCAGCAGGACGATAACGAACATTCATCTCTCAACTCCCAGACGTTTATAAACATCGTCTTCGTCCACCGTATCACCCGAGTCTTTCCCCTCATCCAACTCTTGCATTAGTTTTTTCATAGAATTTGCACGCATAAATTCGGCATTTTCAGATGTTACAGGAAAAGGTAATCCGCCTGCGTTGATAGATTGTTGAATAAAGATATTGATCGCTTGTGTTAAAGTAAGCCCGTTTTCGGAATATATTCTCTCGATCTCCTCTCGAATTTCGGGATTGATTCTGAAACGAAACGTATCTGTTTTAGGCATTGAAGTTATATTACTCATATTCACACCTCCTGTAATTATTATATCAGTAATTATACATCGAGTCAAGTTTTGTAGCTACATCGTGACGCACGATCACCCAAAGAAGCCGCCGAAAAAATCGACGGTCAATAATTGAAAACAGAGTACAAAAAGATATTTTTAATCAGCCTATGTTGGACTCGAACTCTTGTGATTATTATTATTTGAATTATCAATTAATAGTATCTGCGTTTTGGTAAAATAAACTTGGATACACAACTATTAATTTTTCAGTTTTCAGTATTCATTTAGAAAATCCTGACAAATAAACTGTCCCCCAAGTCAAGTACAATTTTGAAATTGAGTGAAATAAAAATAGAATAGCTGTGATATAATAAAGCCGCTTTACCGAT
>CADBRK010000056.1 GCA_902797065.1 uncultured Ruminococcus sp. | reverse complement strand
GAAACACAATTTTGAAATCAGCTATACACAACAGGGCGATTATCTGCTGCCCGACTTAAGATTACCCGAACAGCCAAAGGTAGAAATAGGCTTTTGGGGCAAACGGCATTTACGGTATATCGAGCAGCACCACAAAATCCGTTATACCAATCTGCTGACGAGCTGCAAGCTGACCGCCTATCTCGCTGACATTGACGAGCAGGCAGAGGATATGTTCTTTCGGTTGGTAAAACAACTCGCCGAAAAGGAAGGCGTAACCGAACAGTTTAAAGCGGACAATCAACTGCTGTGGGTACGAAGAATGAACAATATCCGCAACCGTGCAAGAGAAATCGTAAATGTAGAGTTTATTTACACATGAAAAATACAGCCGTCAAGCGAGATAATCTCCTGCTTGGCGGCATTGTTCAAAATTTTTTCTCTTAAATTTATTTGCCTTTTCACCTTGTATTTGAAAGATTCAGATCACACAATTACACTCTGAAAATAAAATTCGCTGATTTGTTCGGGCGTGTAGTCACTGTGACCTTTCAGCCACCAGCGCACCGTTTCGGCAAAGCTGCCTACGGCGTGGTTCAGAAGGTATTCGCGCGGGATATTATTTTTATCGTCAAGCTGACCGTCAAATATTTTGTACAGATACTCCTTGAAATAGCGCATAAACACCTCGCCGCATTCGCCAGACAATATTCCTCTGATACTCTGCTGTTTTTCCTGCAGGTGATATAAAATATGCGTGAGCCTGTCGCGGAAGCTGCCATGCTCCGAAAAATCGTGTTTGTCCTCGCTCATGATTCCATCTGAAAACACATGCTCGAAAATGTCACTGCATATCGCTTTCAAAAGCTCGTCCTTAGTTTCAAAGTGAGCGTAGAACGTTGTTCTGCCGACGTCGGCTTCGTCGATGATGTCCTGCACGGTCAAAGACGAATAGCTTTTCTTTTCAAGAAGTCTTGTAAACGCGGAGAAAATCGCCGCTCTAGTTTTGCGCTGCCTTCTATCCATAACTGCTCCTTTATCGAACATTTTTTGATTTTTGTTCGGTATCTTACAGATTCAATTATCTGCTCATTGATAATTCCTGCTTGTTGTGCTAAGATGATTACAGAACAAGATGTTCGCTATAAAATAAATTATCATATAACCCGAGCTATGTCAAGGAGGCAGTTATGAAGGATAAAAAGAATTTCAAGTTCGATAAAAGAGCCGAAAAATATGACGAAGGCTTTGAGGGTAAAAAATCGGAAAAATTCTATGAGCTTGTCACGCAAAACGTAGAAATAGAAACGGGTATGAACGTGCTCGATGTCGGCTGCGGCACGGGAACCATCCTGTACAGACTCTCGCAGAAATACGACTTCAACGGATACGGCATTGATGTTGAGGAGGAAATGCTGAAACAGGCAAAAGAGAAGTGTTCCGGCACGGACATCAGGCTTTGCTCCTGCAACGATACGCCCTTTGACAACGGACAGTTCGACGTTATCATCGCCTGCATGGCATATCATCATTTCCCAGATAAGGATGACTTTTCCAAGGAAGCGGCAAGGCTGTTGAAGCAAGGCGGCTTGCTGTATATTGCCGACCCGAAGCTGCCTTTACCAATACGCAAGGTTTTGAATACCGCGTTGGAAATACACAAGGTCAACGGCATGGTTTACACGGCGGATGAGGTGGCGGAGAATTTTGCGGGCTACGGTTTTGAGAGAGTATATGATAAATCCGACGCTTACGCTCAACTGATCTGTTTGAAAAAGAAATGAAAAGCCGCAGTATAAAAGCGATACTGTACGCCGTCGCCGCGGCGTGCTTTTATGCGCTGAATGTGCCATGCTCAAAGCTCCTGCTCGATTATGTTTCGCCGACGATGATGGCGGCGTTCCTGTACCTCGGTGCGGGCTTGGGCGTCGGCGTGATGTATCTGTTCCGCTTCAAAAAAGAAAAGCCAACTCAGCGCCTTGCAAAAACCGATATTCCTTACACGGTCGGAATGGTGCTGCTCGATATTCTCGCTCCGATATTGCTGATGATAGGGCTGAAGCTCGGCACATCGGCAAATGCTTCATTGCTCGGCAACTTTGAGATCGTTGCGACGACCGCTATCGCACTGCTGATTTTCAAGGAAAAGGTCAGCGCAAAGCTGTGGGTTGCGATCGGTCTTATCACGCTATCGAGTACGATCCTGTCATTCGGCGGCGAAGGCAGCCTGAATTTCTCGGTGGGTTCTCTGTTTGTTATCGTCGCGACAATTTGTTGGGGACTTGAAAACAACTGCACACGCAGTATCTCGGGCAAAAGCGCCTATCAGATCGTGACGATCAAGGGTTTGTGTTCGGGAACAGGTTCATTCATCGTAGCGCTGATCACAGGCGAAAAGCTCCCCGAAATCATATACCTTCTGCTCGTGCTTCTGCTCGGATTCGTTTCTTACGGACTGAGCATCTTCACCTATATCCGCGCGCAGAAAACACT
>CADBRK010000055.1 GCA_902797065.1 uncultured Ruminococcus sp. | reverse complement strand
GGGCTCGAACCTATGACCCTCTGCTTGTAAGGCAGATGCTCTCCCAGCTGAGCTATGCTCCCATTCTTCGTTTCGCCTTGCCGCTGTGTCTCTCAGCGACGTATATTATAATACATCATCGGCAGACTTTTGTCAATACCTTTTTTAAAAATTTTTCTTTTTCATTGGCGGCAGCACTATCAGCTTATGTATACCTCGGAAAGCTGCCGCACTTTACAGTAACTCTCCTCGGAATTTATTCTCTCTGTATCAATATTATGCTTTGCGTTTTTTATTTATGCATAACCCTCCGTCGGGCAATCATCTCTGCCAATACTTTCTGTCAAGGCTGCGGTACTGTATCGCTTCCGAAACATGCTTAACGCCGACAGTTTCGCTGTTATCGAGATCGGCGATAGTACGCGAGAGCTTAAGCACTTTTGTGTACGCGCGCGACGACAGACCCATTCTCTCAAAAGCGACTTTCAGCATATTATTCGCTTTTTCGTCAAGTACGCACATATCCTGCAGCATGCCCGACGGTATCTCCGCATTGCATTTGATCGGCAGACCCTTGAAACGCTCCGTCTGTATCTTTCTGGCTTTGTTCACCCTTTTGCGTATCTCCGCGGAAGATTCCGCAGGTACTCTGGACGACAGCTCCTCATATTTTGCCGCAGGAACTTCGATGTGAATATCTATTCTGTCAAGCATAGGTCCCGATACTTTGTTGAGGTACCTTCTGATCTCCATCGGGCTGCATGTGCATTTTCTTGCGGCGTCTCCGAAATAGCCGCAGGGGCACGGGTTCATTGCGCAGATCATGCTGATCCGGCACGGGTATGTCAGAGTACCGCTTACTCTTGAAATGGTGACCACACCGTCCTCAAGCGGCTGGCGCAGCGCCTCCATGGTATTTCTCGAGAATTCTGGCAGCTCGTCAAGGAAAAGCACTCCGTTGTGTGCAAGCGATATTTCACCCGGCTTCGGTGTTCTGCCGCCTCCGGTGATACCCATCGGTGAAGCCGAATGATGCGGCGCACGGAACGGCCGCTCGCTTATCAGCGAAACTCCTTCCGGCAATAGTCCGGCTATAGAGTATATCTTTGTAGTCTCTATTGTTTCTTCAAATGTCATATCGGGCAGTATTCCGGGCATACGCTGAGCGATCATACTCTTGCCCGACCCCGGAGGACCTATCAGCAGTACGTTATGGCTGCCTGCGGCGGCTATCTCCATGGCGCGCTTGGCAAAGAGCAGACCTTTTACATCGGAAAAATCGGCAGTGCCGACATGCGGCGAAGGCTTTTTCAGCCGATCGGGATCTGCCTTAGGAATCTGTTTTCCGCCTGTGAGGTGTGAGAAAAGCTCCGGGATATTTTTAACGGGGAAAACATCTATCCCACGAACCACAGCGGCTTCGGCGCGGTTGTCGTACGGAACATAGATTTTTTTGAAGCCCTTTTCTTTAGCCTCAATAACCATAGGCAAAACGCCGTTCACGGGACGTACATCACCCGCAAGAGACAGCTCACCTATAAACACGGAGTCGTTTACATCGGTGTCAAGCTGTGACGACGCTTTGAGAAGCGTTATCAGTATAGGAAGATCATACAAAGGACCTTCTTTGCGTATATCGGCAGGCGCAAGATTTACTATTATCCTGCCGAGAGGAAAATCAAACCCGCAGTTCGTCATTGCAGATTTTACCCTTCCGCGCGATTCCTTGACCGCTATATCGGGCAGCCCGACAACATCAAACATCGGCATGCCCCTGCTAATGTCCCCCTCTATGCTGACGGTGAAAGCTTCTATTCCGCAAAGTCCCATACTGATACAATGTTCTATCATGGAAATGATCTCCGTTCTCTGAAGTATATTGTAATTACAATTATAAACAAAAAATACACTTTATGCAATAGATTATCTAAATAATCTCGGCTTTCCGATGAATTTTTGTATTGTTTATTTCTGCAATATTATGTACAAAAAAATCAAGTTTATCATAAATCGACAAATTCTTTATTCTTATTGAGATTATTTTAATAAAAAATTTAAATTTTGCTATTGACACGACAAAAATATTGTAGTATGATACATTATAGAGAAGTAATACTCACGAGAGGTGATTGGGTGACCGCAGGAGTTTCTCATAAAGATCTGCGTTCCAAAAAGGACGAGGTATTGGCGGAATTGTTCGTCGGCGGCGATCATTCTGCTTTTGCCGAACTTGCAAACAGGTATCTCTGGCTGATCAGATCAATCGCATCGGGCTATAAAATTTCGGGACTTGACTCGGATGATCTGATTCAGGAGGGTATGCTTGGATTACTCTACGCAGCGAAAACCTACAGCCCCGACAAGGGAGCAAAGCTTCAGACATATGTATCGTTGTGTATCAGACGGCGTATAATTGCGCTGCTGGAGCATTCCGTTTCAAACAAAAGCAAATCAATGAACAACTATGTTTCGCTGGAGCAAACCGACCGGGAGATTCCGCTTAACCCCGAGAGCGATAACATAAACCCCGAGGATATGATCATTTCGTACGAAAGTCTTTCCGAAATACATAAGCGTATTAACGATTCCCTTTCAAAGAAAGAGAAAAGCGTTTTTGATCTGTATATTGCGGGGGAAACTTATCAATCTATCGGGCAGGCGCTTTCAATGAGTGTAAAATCCGTGGACAACGCTCTGCAGAGAATACGCAGGAAGCTCAGAAAACAGTTTTCCGATATTCCCCTTTAACACCGGGGATTGGAATATATCAATTTTTTTACACTTTACACAAAGAAACGAGGTAATTCAAATGTACGAGGACAAGACACTTATTTGCAAGGACTGCGGAAATGAGTTTGTATTTACGGCCGGCGAGCAGGAGTTCTATGCCGAGAAGGGCTTTGAGAACGAGCCTCAGAGATGCAAGGCATGCCGTGATGCAAGAAAGAATGCTTCCAAGCCTGCAAGAGAGCTGTACGAAGCCGTATGCGCAAGATGCGGCGGCCCTGCAAAGATTCCGTTCAAGCCCAGAGAGGGACGCGACGTGTTCTGCAGTGAGTGTTTCGCAGCTATGAAGGCAGAGCAGGCATAATTTCCGAGTAGAATAAATTCGTAGGATTTATAGGAACCGAGCTTTGTTTTGATTAGAATTTACTTGTCTGTATTTCGTGGTTTGACAAGCCGTTACACTGAATAGATACTATGTTTTATTTTGCAAATGACCGCTCTTTTCAAAGGGCGGTTTTTCTTGCGGTAAAAAGTGTAAAAACATCTGTCACACTTGACTGATTAATAAAAAAATGATATTATATTTTTGTTTGATTTTTAGGAGGAATTCCAATGAACAGAATAAAAAAGATCGCCGCGCTGCTTCTTGCCTGCGTGACGATGACAGGTGCGGCTTCTCCGGCTTACGCATATACCGAAAAGTACGAGATGCCCGTCTCAAAAACACAGAACAGATCATATAATTTCCGACAGGATTTCACACTTACCGGGAATTACGCCGACGACCTCATTACCGTAGCGCAGACACAGCTGGGTCTTACAACAAAAGAGGCAGGCTACAGCGAGGACTGGTGCGCAAACTTCACGGCAGACTGTGCGCGTCTTACGGGAATGCCCGAGAGTATCATACCGTATAATTACTCTCTTGTTGCCGGGTGCAGGTTCTTTTACGCATATCTTCTCGAGAACTGCAATGCAACCGTGATCGAGGACGAAAGAGACGTAATGACCGGCGATCTTGTATTCTACTATTGCCCAAGCTCCGATTTTTATCTCCATGTTGCAATGGTAGAAAGCTCCGATTATTATCTGGAGGGCAATATAACCACCGCAAAAGGGCGCGAAGAGGTAGTACGATCAAAATTGGGGTATAAATTCGGCTGTTACATTCATGACAGACACATCGACACTACGGAATCGGGTCATGTAAAAAGGTTTTATGTAAGACCGGACTACGGCCGGCCGCCGGTAAGATACTACACCGATCCCGATCCTATCAATTACGATCCGCCCGAGAGAACATTATCGTACAAAGAGCCTGTTCCGAGCTGCGGCTTCGACGTTTGCTGGGTGCAGTGCATACTCAAACGCATAGGTTACACAGATACCGTCAACGGTATATACGACGAACAGACGAGAGACGCAGTGAGCCGTTTTCAATGGGATAACGGGATCAACAGCGACGGCATAACGGGCAGGCAGACCACGGAGTACCTTATCGAAATCTATAACGATCTCTATCTGCCGAAAGTGTACTCGTTCTCCACAAAGCAGGAAAGCTATTATCTCAACACGGATATGTATTTCGGCGCAGAGGGTGAGAATTACAACTCGATCAGAATAGATATAAAGGACAGCAGCGATAATGTTGTTTATTCAGCAAAGAATTACACTCCCGACACGCCTATCCCGGCAAGTTATATCGGTAAGGGTACGTACACGGCATGCTGTATCATGACGAACAGGTACGGCAAAAGTGTAAGCGAAACCAAAACACTGACAGTTACCGATCCGCCCCCGGGAAAGCCGCATATCGCTGTTAATGACAAAGGCAGCTCTCCCGCCACCTTCTCATGGAACAGCACGGAATTTACCGACGCATACGATCTCATAATAAACGATTCCGACGGCAGCATCTGCGCATCGGTCAAAGATATTACGGGACTCAAAAGAACCGTACTCCTTAAGCCCGGCAATTATTCCGCATATCTTATTGCGAAAAACGAGACTGTTGCCACACAAAGCGATTCCGTTGAATTCACCGCAAAGAGGCCCGTATCCTGCTTTACGGAAGATGATTTTTATGCGATGATCTGTTGCGGCGATCTCTGTGTGAAGTCCGCCGAGACGCCGAGGCTTGCCGGCAAGGGCAGTTTAACCTCGCAGAAATGGCATTTCGTCAAAAACAGCGACAACACATATTCGATAATCAGCTGCAAGACCGGTCAGGCGATCAGCGTAGGCACAACAAGCGCCGTTACCCTCTCCCCCGTGTCGGACACAGTTCTGCAGAAATGGATACCCGTCTTTACCGACAGCGAGTACCTGCTTATATCCGCATATAATAACGCCAAGGTGCTTTCATTCAAGGACGGAGAAGCAGACCTCTGCAGTTCTTACGACTGCGCCGCAGACACTGTTATTATCGAAACTATCGACACTCCCCATTGTTACTCGCTCACGGAGATCGTGACTCCGAACAACGCCGACGGCTGCGCAGTTTATACGTGTGAGATAACGGGCAGCATAAAAACAAAAGCAATACCTTATCATACACCCGACACACCTGATAGTCCCGATACTCCCGACAGTCCCGACACTCCGGATACTCCCGATACCCCGGACACCGCTTCACGGCTTATCGGTGATGTGAACCGCGACGGCAAGATCTCGAATATCGACTCCCTGCTTATCCTGAGGAGCGTAGTCGGGCTGACAAAGCTTGACGAATTATCGTACATTCTGCACGACGTCAATATGGACGGAAAGCTTACCGCTATCGACAGTCTGAGAATACTGCAGTATGTTGTAAAGATAGAAAATGATTCGTCCGTGGGCAAAACGGTTAATATAGTATAAAAAAATAAGACAAAATCTCTCCCGGGTTAAAAATTCGGGAGAGAATATCATTTATTGTATGACTTTATAAATTCAAGCAGACTTTCCTTCTGCCGGCGTGAAAGCGTTGACCAGCATTCATGCAGCTCTTTTGTATCATCCGACACTTCGATCAGATCACCTTCTGCAAAAACTCGGACAATGTCATACCAAACGCTTTACAGACAGCTTCCAATGTACTAATTGACGGAACGGAATTGCGTTTCAGCATAGTGAGGATAGTATTTGCGGACAGACCGCACTCTTTGGAAAGTCTGTATGCAGACCATCCTTTTTTGTCCAGAATGAATTTTATTTTTTCTGTTGCGTCCATACCTCTCACCTCTGTTACTATTGTACCCTACAGCTGCATGATATAAAATTGAAATTTTGCGACTAAATAACATACAGCAGTATGATAGCTAATACAATGATTAAACAGGGTACCTCCTGAATTGCAGTCATCATTCTTCTAAACTCTTTAAAAAAACGATAAATAAAACCCACTGCAACAAAAAAAGACCGCCGAAGCGATCTTTTTTTGGGTCTAACATCTAACATCAAAATTACAAGGAAATAGCTAAATTATTTTGCAACTACTGCGTCACCGGTATCACCGAGCAGGTTGAATCTGAAAAGCTTGCTCTCGTCGTCGGGGTTCTCTGCGAGTATCTTTGCAGATACGATCTTACCACCCTCGATGAGCTGTGTCAAGCCGATGAGCTGGCAAAGCTT
>CADBRK010000054.1 GCA_902797065.1 uncultured Ruminococcus sp. | reverse complement strand
TTCGATAATCTCCGTGCATGACGAATCCGAATACAATGTAAATTCTGCTCCGCTTAACGACTCGTTGTTTTCGTCAACCTTGCTGACAGTTACACTTGCATCTTGTCTTGCCGTACCGGTTATCTTTTCGTTTTCTATCTCAACGGTATCGTTTCCGCCGATAGTCATTGTATACACAGTCGTTGTTACAAAAATGCCGTCTGTAAGCGCTTCGCTTGCCGTTGCAGAGATATTTACGGTGTAAACCGAATTATCCTTACTATAGCCGTCGGGAGCTTCGGTTTCTCTGAGATACAGCTTTTTACTCTGTCCCGCCCCCGGTAAATATGCTGCCAGATTGCTGTCTGCGGTGCTTACGGCAAATGATCCGCCTGTGTATTGCGCAACTTCGTTTAAACATGCTTCGTCCGAATACAGCTTGAATGTTGCGCCGCTCAGCGTTGTTTTTCCGTTTGCGTCGACCTTTACAACCGTAACTCCTGCGTTCTCTACTCTTGCTCCTGTTTTCTTTTCGTTTTTGACCGTTACGGCAGCTTCGCCGTCTATTGTCATAGTGTAATATGTCGTTGTAACAAACACATGATTAGTCAGTGCTTCCTGAGCCGTTGCGCCGATCTCGATTACGTATGTTTTATCCGATCCTCTGTAACCCTCGGGAGTTTTTGTCTCTTTAAGATACAGCTTCGACGTGCCGCCTGCAGCCGGGAGTTTTGCCGCAAGTTTTTGGTCGGAAGTACTTATCTCAAACCGAGCAGTGTCATATTTTTCGATAACCTCCTTGCATGACGAATCAGCATACAATGTAAATTCTGCTCCGCTTAAAGAGCTGTTGTTTCCGTCAACCTTATTGACCGTTACACTTGCATCTTGTCTTGCCGTACCGGTTATCTTTTCGTTTTCGACTTTTATGCTGTTTTGTCCGCCGACATTTATTGCGTACACCGTTGTAGTTACAAAAACGCCGTTTGTAAGCTCTTCACTTGCCGAAGCCGAGATATTTACCGTATAGACCGAATTATCCTTATTATAGCCGTCGGGAGCTGCGGTTTCTTTTAGATACAGCTTCTTACTCTCTCCGACGCCGGGTAAATATGCCGCCAGTTCCCTGTTTGCGGTACTTAAAGTAAACGTGCCTCCGGTATATTCCTCAATCATATTTAAACATTCTTCATCCGAAAACAGCTTGAATGTCGCACCGCTGATAACTGTATTGGGCTTTCCCTTTTCAATCTTGCTGATCGATATTTCATTATGCACAGTTTCCGAGCTTGTGATCTTCGGGTTTGGTATGCGTATGCTCAAACCATTGTTTACGGTGATACTATAATTTGTCGTTGCTGTCTGTGCCGTCTCATCTATAGTTTTTTCGGCTTTAATATCAACTCTGACAACGCCTTCCGACGCTTGATACCCGACAGGCGGGGTTGTCTCTTTGAGGTAAAGGACGGTTGACCGACCCGCTGCGGGCAAGTAATCCGTAAGCTCCGAGGTTTTTATATTAAATTCTCCGCCTGTATAAGTTTTTACGGTTTCGGTACACGATGAATTTGAATACAAAGTAAAGGTTGCGCCGCTTAAAGTCCTTGTGGAGTCATCCTTGTCAACCTTTGTTACTGTAGCCTCCGAATGCTCGTATAATTGTGTATACGATGTCTTTTCATTCTCAACGGAAAGATAATCTGTTCCCTTAACGGTAACGACCTCGGGTTCGGTATTATCTTCGTCAATGGAGAGACTTCCGGATTCGGATTTTACAACTACGCTCATACTGTCAATCGTCTGATAGCCCTCAGGCGGGGTATCCTCACGCAAAGTAAAGTTGCCTGCCGGAACATTTTCAAATACTGCCACACCTCTGGAATTCGTTTCCGCCGTATACGAGTATGTGCTGCCGTTTGTGGCGGTATCATAAAGAGTAAACTTAGCGCCTTCCAGCGTGCTTTCGTCATCTTTATCCGTTTTAAGCAGACGGATCGTAAATGCGTTCTTCGAACTGTTGTCGTACATTGTAACGGTATCACCGTCAACTGCATTCGGCATGGTACTCGTAACAGTACCGTCATAAGCAATCGTAAACCTGATGTCCTCTGCTTTAGCGTAATTTGCCGGCGGTGTTGTTTCGGTAAGAATATACGAACCCGGTTCCAGAGTTATCTCGTTAGGCATTGTACTCGTTGTCCAGGTTTGAATAACCTCACCCGACTGCTTCTTCAAAGTGAGTTTCGCACCGCTGAGTTCCGAATTTTTACCTGTTTCCTTTTTGCTGAATTTAATGGGATATTCCTTTTTCTCGGTGTTTGTGAAGGTCATGTCGGAAGCAGACACATTCACATTACAGGTAAGATTTGCTTCGCCCCCATCGCTCACCGTAACAGTGACGATCGCCACATGGTTGTCATAGGTTATATCGCTGTTGGTGCCCTTGACTTCATTAACGGTGTAGCGATTGTAACCCATGCTGTTCACATCATAAGTTATAGGAGAAAACGCAAAGCTTCCGTCCGGTTTGTTCGTAATTCTCTGCACAACCGTGCCGCTTGCGTTTTTAAGTTCAAAAGTAAATTCTCCGCCGCTTAATTCCTGTTCCTCACCGTTTACGATATACTTCTTTATACCGCTTATCTGTGCTGTTCCTGTTTTTGACACGTCGGTGTACTCAACCATATATAACTGTCCGTCGGATGTAAGGCGGAAAGTTTTGTAGGTATCGGAAAGCTTGTAGCCGTGAGGTGCTTTTGTTTCTTTAATCATGTAATACTGATTAAGAGGAAGCTCCTTCGTCGAAGTGTTTCCGCAGCCGGTAGAATCGGTAGTTATTACCGCCACAATATTCTCCTCAACGGCATTTGCTTCATAGCTTAATGAGGAATTATATTTGTAAATGGTGAATTCTGCATTCGCAAGCGGATTGCCCGACGAATCCTTTTTCTCGACCTTAACTCCGCCGCCCGTTTCGCTCGTATTTGTGGAATCATAGAAAGCCATGGCAACGTTGCTTCCCGAGCCGTTTTTCTTTCCGACATTAACAATTTTCTGATCCTCAGAGATCACAAAGGTATAATAATCGGAAGATTTATAATATCCTCTCGGTGCGGAAGTTTCTTTTACCGTATATGTGCCCGGTAAAAGTCCGCGCTCATCGTCCATAATAGAGATGGTCGCAATACCCAGATAATTTGACGTTATTGTCGTTACTTCCTCGTTATCGCTGTTATATATTGTAAAGACAGCTCCGCTGAGCGGCTGTATCGGTGTTCCTGTGGTACCCTTGTAAACCTGAACGCCGCCCCTTATCTCATTTGCTTTCGAAAGGCTTTCCATCGAAACCATATTTTGTCGGTTCGGGTCGGTACATTTATAAAGGTGCAGATCATATTCGTAAGGTATGTTGTTATAATTCTGCGACGTGAGTTCGTTGAAGGCACTCAGCAATTCATCACGGTATTCTGTCAAAATACCACTCTGTAACAAACATGCACCCTTTTTATCGTAATAAAAGTCGGTAAAGTCATAAATCGCAAACTGGGTAACCGCATAAAACTCTTTCTCGGTCAAGTTATATCTTGCTCCGATTCCCGCTCCGTCATTCGGATACCCGTAATACATCAAAGTAATAAGAGCCTGCGTCATTGTAGAGCCCAACGGTTCACTTCCGTGTGAAGCCCTTGAATCAGTAGACAGATAACTCTCTATAGTATTATCATTGACAGGTAATTTGTTAAATACATGGCCGACTCCGTCTTTATAATAATTAATGCAATAGCCTGTTACTCTCTTTGTTCTGTCAACAGATTCATATAAATTGTAGGGAGCCAGATCGCCGTTGCAGTAATATACTTCAGGTCTCAGTTCCGTGGAAAAAACCGCAGCCCTGACGTATGTTCCGGCAGAAATAGTTTTTGCCGAATCAATCTGTGAATTTGAATAGATTACTCCCGTAGAAGTTTTTTCCAATATGAAGGGGAATCAAAAACTACATAGCTGCTGCTCCACGAAATAGTTTTACCGATTACCAAGGTGTTCAGATTCGGCATATCCAAAAACGTATTGTCCATCTGAGCGCCGCTGCCTCCCAATCCGCCCACATTCAGATACGTAAGACTCTCGCAGGCATAAAACATACCGTTCATATTCGGAGAAGATTGTGATGTAGAAAAATTACTTCCGAGATCAAGCGAAGCAAGACTTTTACACTCTGCAAACATACCTTCAAAATTATATGCGCTTGTCGCCTTGAAATTATTGCCAAAATTAATGCTTTCAAGACTTTCGCAGCCGTAAAACATATAGCTGAAATGTATAACATTAGATGTGTTAAAGTTAGACCCCAAATTAATAGTTTTTAACTTCTTACAATTATAGAACATTCTTTGAAGAATTTTTACGTTGCTGGTGTAGAAGGAATTGCCAAAGGTTACTTTTTCAAGTTTTCCGCATTCATTAAACACTCCCCACATACCATAAGTACTTGATGTATTAAAATTCGTAAAGTCGACCTCAATCAAATTTGTACAGTTGCTGAACAAATGATTGATATAATAATTTGCATTAACGGTTTTTTCAAATTTAACATATTTAATAGATGTTCTGTAAGAATTCCACGGAGAAGTGCCTTGCACACCCCAGCCGGTAGTTGTGTTTGCAAGCGTACCCGAAGTACCGCTTGACGGACTTATTGTAAGTACACCGTTTTAGTCTATTACCCATTTACACGTACCCGAAGTACCGCTCGCTATATTGGCAGCCGCATAAAAATTATCGTCCTGCGACTCGGTTTCCTTACCCTCGGCAACAGAATCCGCAGCAAACACAAAGTCTTCGTTCAATGAACTTTCAACACTTTCAAAGCCATAAAGCGAAACAAATCCCGATAATCTCGCCGCCGCTTCGGATGTACTGCCGGCTTTGACATTATAATCAACCGTTGAACCGAAGTTTGACGTTTCCGTCTTGTCGCCGTTTCCGTCGCAGGCACCTGCTATAACGGCATTCCCGATACCGCCGGGAACATAATACTCTGCGTTGTCACCGTTATTTCCGGCTGCGCCGATCACGATTATTCCTGCATCTACAGCGTCATCTACAGCCTTTTTTATAATTGTGCCTTCGTTCAAAGCATATGCCGATATAGAAAGATTGATTATTCCAATATCGCCCCTCGATACAGCATACTCGATAGCAGTATACACATCCGCCGCAGTACCCGTACCGTTTTCGTTCAGTGCTTTTACGGATACTACTTCCGCATCAGGGTTTTCTGCCAGAATATAAGACAGCATACTGTCGCCGTGACCGTTGTCGTCTCCCGGCTCGCCGCCGATCACGGAAACCCGCTCGATCACATTGGCGTTTTCACTGACGCCGGTGTCAATGAGCGCAATAACGGAGCCTTTTGTATCCCCCGTCCGAGTTACGGCTTGATCATCTGCGTAATACACTGTATCAGCGTCGGAAATACTCCCGGGCAAAACGTCCGCAACGCAGAACTCCGTATTATTCTCCGCAAAATCCGTTCTGTACAGATAATCTCCGTAAGCTGCCTGTGCGTCGTCTACCGATGGATAATCAAGCAGATAAATATCTTCCGCAAGTTCCTGTACGCTCACTTTTTCATCTTCAAAAGCAGTCGGATCGTCTGTTCCGACAATAATGCTCGCCGAAGTGATCGCCAACGATGTCAAAGAGTCATCGACCAAAATATCATCACCTTGGGTAAATTGCACCGTCTCGGATTCTTCCGACGGAATAAAAACACTATCATTTGCAGCCGTATCATTATCAGAGTACAAATCCGCGGCTGTAAATACAGGACCTTGACTTGTAACAAGCATTAACGCAACCCCTGCGGAGAGTATCTTTTTCCATATTTGATGTCTTTTCATAATCTGTCCCTCCTGACAATCATATATACAATTCACTATCTATGATGATGCAAATAATATTGTATCAATTCAATGTACATTTTGTTGTTCACGAAATAGTGCTTCTAAAAATTGATACTATTATGTCTATTATACATTATAATAAAAAACATCAATCTTTGTAAGAAAAATAATTAAGTTTATTTTCAACATTTCGGCATTGACACGGCTGCACTAAGATTTACGGCTAATGATTATAGAATTACTACTTGACACGGTTCCGGTAAAATGCTAAAATACAGAAAGAACGAAGGCGTTCATGGCGGATCATGGTCTGCTGTGGACGTTTTACCATTTCAGGGGGTATCAGTTATGAACGAAATACATGAAGAATGCGGCGTTTTCGGAATATTCTCACCGCAAAAAGCTTCTCTTGCCGAAACAGTTTATTACGGTCTTTACGCACTCCAGCACAGAGGACAGGAGGGCTGCGGAATTGCCGTTTGCGATGACGGCGTTATTTCCGCATATAAAGATGTAGGTCTTGTAGGAGAAGTATTTGATCACTCCAAGCTGTCTAACATGCCAAAGGGTAATATGGCGATAGGTCATGTAAGATACTCAACGACGGGCGGTAACGAAAGACGCAACTGCCAGCCGATCATAGTAGATCACCGCAAGGGCAGAATGGCTATCGCACACAACGGCAACATTTCAAATGCGGCAGCACTGCGTGATAAACTCGAATTATCCGGCGCAATTTTTCACACAACATCGGATACCGAGATAATAGCATATCTTATCACCACGCAGCGTTTGAAATGCGGCGCAATTGAAGAAGCTATACTGAACACGATGAAACTTATAGAAGGAGCGTACAGTCTGATCGTTATGTCACCCACAAAACTGATGGCAATACGCGATCCTTTCGGCTTCAGACCGCTTTGCTTCGGCAAATTCCCCGACGGCACATATGCAGTTGCTTCCGAAAGCTGCGCATTAAAAGCGATCGGCGCAACATTTGAGCGTGACCTCGAGCCGGGCGAAATGCTGATATTTTCTTCCGAAGGGGTACGTTCGGATCGTACTAACTGCAATACGAAAAAAAGGCAGACATGTATCTTCGAATATATATACTTTGCACGCCCCGATTCGGTGATAGACGGTATTACCGTTCATGACGCACGTGTGAAAGCAGGAATGCTTCTTGCAGAACATCGTCCTGCCGACGCCGACATTGTAATAGGCGTACCCGATTCGGGTCTTGACGCCGCTATGGGATTCGCAAAGTATTCGGAACTTCCCTACTGCATAGGACTAATAAAGAATAAATATATAGCACGAACATTTATATCTCCCACTCAAAGCAGCCGAACGGATAAAGTGCGGATAAAGCTGTCTGCCGTTGAGTCTGTAGTTAAAGGCAAACGCATAGTTCTTGTGGACGATTCGATAGTAAGAGGCACCACAGGCGGACGTATTGTAAACATTCTGCGCGAAGCAGGTGCAAAGGAAATTCACTTCCGTGTTTCTGCGCCTCCGTTTTTGCATCCGTGCTATTACGGTACGGATATTGATTCATGCGACAGCCTTATTGCATGCAAACATACACCCGAAGAGATCGCCCGACAGATGGGCGCCGACAGCCTCGGATATTTACCGGTTGAATGCTTAGACGAACTTAACTGTCATCTCGGCTGCTGCAAGGCATGCTTTAACGGCAGCTATCCTACCGATGTTTCAAATGCAGCGAAAAAAGATATTTATGAAATAAAGCTGTCCGATAAGCAACAGTAATTCGTTTGCTTTGAAAGGACACCGCGAAAGATATACGTCTTCTTATTACCGAACATTAAACGAGGAGCTAAGCTCCAACAAGCTCGCTTGATTGGAGCGAGCGACGACGTCAACAAACGTCGGGGCGCTTTAGCTCCTTCGGGCATCGGTGGGGGATTTTAACCCACCACCGACGGACGTATGGAACCCGCCGCCTAAAGAGGCGGGGGACATCGACGTTTGTTATAAAATA
>CADBRK010000053.1 GCA_902797065.1 uncultured Ruminococcus sp. | reverse complement strand
CACAGAAAATCATCTGTTTTTGTTATAATCCGATTTACAGTATCAAACATAGAATACAGCCTTTCGTTTGTTTATCATTTTCTATAATAACAGATATATCATTCATTGTCAAAAGTTTATTGTAAAATATGACATAAAAAGTAAAACGGGAATTATTTTTTGCATAAAAAACCAACAACCCTTGATTTTGTATGATAGAAGGAGTATAATAAAAAAGAAAAGAGGGAGCTTGTGTGACAGGCTGAGAGGAAGGTATACCTTCGACCTATTACCTGATTTGGATAATGCCAACGTAGGGATATAATTGTATTATCGTTGGAGTTGTCTTGTGCGGCAGCTCCTTTTTTGTGACAGGAGGCGAAAATATGGTAAAGATCAACGGCGAATCCGTAAATGCGGAAGGCAGGAGTATTTCGGATTATCTCAAAGAGAACGGCTTCGACACAAAGTTTGTTGCTGTGGAGATAAACGAAGAGATAGTTCCCAAAAGGCTTTATGGCGAGACATTCTTTAAGGACGGCGACTGCGTTGAGGTAGTGAATTTCGTGGGGGGCGGCTGATATGATACCCTCAAAGGAAGAAATGACAAGGGCTTTTGAATCAAGACACGGCGCAGAGCTGCAAAAGATATTTTCATCTTCAACCGTTGCCGTGTGCGGTCTGGGCGGGCTGGGGTCAAATATCTCGGTATCGCTTGCAAGGGCGGGCATAGGAAGACTTATTCTGATAGATTTTGATAAAGTCGATATTACAAACCTGCACCGTCAGCAGTACAAGGTAAACCAGATCGGTATACACAAGACGGAAGCATTATTATCAAATCTCAGAGAAATTGCCCCCTATACCGAATACGAAACGCATAACGTGAAGATAACATCGGACAATGCTTTTGAACTTCTGAAGAGCGCAGATATAATATGCGAAGCGTTCGATAACCCCGAATCAAAGGCTATGCTTGCTAATCTTGTGCTTGAAGAATTTCCCGATAAGTATCTTGTCGCAGCCTCGGGCATGGCAGGTATCGGCAGTCCGAATCTGATAAAAACGAGGAAGATCTCCGAAAAATTCTACCTGTGCGGCGACGGCGTGAGCGACGTGAATATTACGGGCGGACTCTTCTCTTCGAGAGTAATGCTGTGTGCGGCGCACCAGGCGCATACAGTGCTGCGGATACTTGCGTCGGCGAGTAATTGCAACAACGATCATCAATAAAAAAAGGAGAACAGATATTATGGATAACGATAAGCTTATAATAGGCGGTCATGAGTTTAACTCGAGATTTATACTCGGCTCGGGAAAGTATTCGCTTAAACTCATCGAAGCCGCCGTAAAGGACGCAGGCGCAGAGATAATAACGCTTGCCGTAAGACGTGCCAACACAAAGGAACAGGAGAATATCCTCGACTACATACCGAAGAATGTTACTCTCCTGCCGAACACAAGCGGCGCAAGAAATGCGCAGGAAGCTGTCAGAATAGCAAGGCTCGCAAGAGAACTCGGCTGCGGCGATTTTGTCAAGGTTGAGATCATGCGTGACACAAAATACCTTCTGCCCGACAATGCGGAGACGATCAAAGCGACAGAGATACTTGCAAAAGAGGGTTTTGTCGTAATGCCCTATATGTACCCCGATCTGAACGCTGCTCGTGATCTTGTCAATGCAGGCGCAGCGTCGGTAATGCCGCTTGCAGCACCGATAGGCACAAACAAAGGTCTTGCTACAAAGGACTTTATTCAGATACTTATTGACGAGATAGACCTTCCGATCATCGTTGACGCAGGTATCGGAAAGCCCTCTCAGGCGTGTGAAGCTATGGAGATGGGCGCAGCGGCTATCATGGCAAATACTGCGCTTGCAACTGCGGGCGATCTTCCGCTTATGGCTGCTGCATTCCGTCAGGCTATCGAAGCCGGCAGGAAAGCATATCTTGCAGGACTCGGCAGAGTTCTCACCAGAGGTGCGTCTGCGTCCGATCCGCTTACGGGCTTTTTGAGGAATTAACGGAGGCACTATGGAAAATCAGTTTTTTGTCGATTCGGAAAAGCTTTCCGAAAAGGCGCTTGAAAAAAAGCACAGACTCGAAACAGACCCCGCAAGCCGTACAAATCATATGGAATACATGGAAGGCATGGAGATCATAGATTCGGACGTGTGCAAAAATGTGATGTCGCATTTTGATTCTTATGATTACACGAAATACACCGCAAGAGATGTCAAAGCTGCGCTCGAACACGATGTATGTTCGATAGAGGATTTCAAAGCACTGCTTTCTCCTGCCGCAGAGCCGTTTTTGGAGAAAATGGCGCAGAAGGCAAGGCTCGAAACAAGCAAACATTTCGGCAATACCGTTTATATTTTTACACCTATATACATAGCAAATTACTGCGAGAATTACTGCGTTTACTGCGGTTTCAACTGCTACAATGACATAAAGCGCATGAAGCTTTCTCTCGAGCAGATCGAGCATGAGATGAAGGTCATTTCCGACAGCGGCATGGAGGAGATACTTATACTTACAGGCGAGAGCAGAGCAAAAAGCGACGTTAAGTATATCGGCGAAGCGTGCAAAATTGCAAGGAAGTATTTCCGTATGGTGGGCATAGAGATATATCCCGTAAACACGGACGAATACCGCTATCTGCATGAGTGCGGCGTGGATTACGTTACGGTATTCCAGGAAACATACGATACGGATAAATATGAAACGCTCCATCTTCTGGGGCATAAAAGAATATGGCCGTACCGCTTCAACGCTCAGGAGAGAGCGCTTATGGGCGGCATGAGAGGCGTGGCGTTCTCGGCTTTGCTGGGGCTTTCGGATTTCAGAAAAGACGCACTGGCAAGCGCACTGCATGTTTATTATTTGCAGAGGAAATACCCGTACGCCGAGATGTCGCTTTCATGCCCGAGACTGCGCCCGATTATCAACAACGACAAGATAAACCCGCTCGACGTACACGAAACGCAGCTTTGCCAGATACTCTGCGCATACAGGATATTCCTGCCGTTTGTCGGCATAACAGTATCGTCGAGAGAAAGCGCGGAGTTCAGGAACGGCATTGTCAAGATCGCCGCAACAAAGGTTTCGGCAGGCGTTTCAACAGGCGTCGGTGACCATGAAGAAAAGTATGAGGGTAAGGAGCTTAGCGGAGAACAGGGTGACGAGCAGTTCGAGATAGCCGATGGGCGTACGCTTAAAAAGATGTACGACGATATTTCGGGCGAAGGTCTGCAGCCTGTTCTGAATGATTATTTGTATGTGTGATATTATATGTGTAACCAACAGGAAGCTATGCACCGAGAGCTTTGCAAAGCGTATCGAAAAGATAGCCGCAGCCGATGTTTCGGGGATAATACTCAGGGAAAAAGATTTAAGCGTAATGGAATATGAACAGCTCGCCGGTGATGTTATGCATTATGCCGGTTCAAAGCTTATTATTCATTCGTATGAACAGGCAGCGAAAACACTTCACTGCAAGAGAATTCATCTCCCTATGCATATTCTGAGAACTCTCGGGGACAGAGAGTGTTTTCAGAAGATCGGGGCGTCCTGTCACAGTGTTGACGAGGCGAAAGAAGCCGAATCGCTCGGCTGTACATATATCACCGCAGGGCATATTTTTGACACGGACTGCAAGAAGGGTCTGCCGGGCAGAGGGCTTGAATTTCTGCGTGACGTATGCAAAAGCGTGAATATACCCGTGTATGCGATAGGCGGCATTACGAAGGACAATATATCGAGTGTTATCGAAGCAGGCGCAGGCGGAGTATGCGTAATGAGCAGCCTGATGACGTGCGGCGATCCGAAGGAATATATATCACAGTTACGGAGTGCGGTAAAATGATTTTTAATAAAGATATGCTTACGCTTTATGCAATAACCGACCGCAGATATAACGATAAGCTTTCGTTGTATAAGCAAGTCGAAGAAGCTTTAAAGGGCGGAGTGACGATAGTTCAGCTCAGAGAAAAAGAGCTTGACGAAGATACATTTACGCAGGAAGCGCTGCAGTTGAAGGAGCTTTGTCACAGATATAATGTACCTTTGGTAATCAACGATAATCTGACGGTTGCGCTGAGAAGCGGCGCAGACGGTATCCATGTCGGGCTTAACGATATGCCTATAGACGAGATACGCAGAAGAACGGGCAGAGACTTCATAATCGGCGCAACCGCAAAGACAGTTTCTCAGGCGCAGACAGCGCAGAGTATGGGCGCAGATTATCTTGGAGTAGGGGCGGTGTTCCCTTCGTCTACAAAGACGGACGCAGTCCGCATTACAAAGGAACGGCTCAATGAGATAAGCGAGTCGGTATCTATACCGATAGTCGCGATCGGCGGCATAACCGCAGACAATGCGATCAAGCTTTCGGGCAGCAGGATCAGCGGAATAGCAGTCGTTTCTTCACTGTTCGGTGCAGACGATATAATGAGTACTGCGGAAGTTCTGAAGAAAACAGCAGAAAGACTTACGGGAAACGAAAACTTTTAGCGTATACCCGGAAGAAGCTGTAAAGTACGGTTTTCCTGAAAAGGGTGATTGTTATGACGAGAGAGTATAAAAATCCGAAGAAAGCACTGAAGCGTTATCTGTTTCCGATATCCAATCAGATAAGAGACTACCTGATTAGGGTTTTGGTTATGATTTTCCAGATCATAGCTTATCCGGTGTTGTGCTTTTTATTCCCGGATGCATCTGTTTTCTTCAAAGTGATCATT
>CADBRK010000052.1 GCA_902797065.1 uncultured Ruminococcus sp. | reverse complement strand
TACCGATACTTCTTTTACAAGCTGTGCGCCCATATTCTCGAACGGATCGTCAAGCTCGATCTCCTTTGCGATGGTAACGCCGTCGTTTGTGATGAGCGGAGAACCGAATTTCTTGTCGAGAACTACGTTCCTGCCCTTGGGTCCGAGTGTGATCTTAACTGTATCTGCGAGCTGATCGACGCCTGCTTTGAGAGCTTTTCTTGCGTCCTCTCCGTAAATAATCTGCTTAGCCATAATCTGTTACCTCCTGATATTATTCTACAACCGCAAGAATATCCGACTGACGAACGATAGTGTACTCCTCGCCGTCGAGTTTAACTTTTGTTCCTGCATAGTTATTTGTGAGCACCTTGTCGCCGACTTTGATCTGCATAACAACGTCTTTTCCGTCAACAACTCCGCCGGGGCCTACTGCAACTACGTTTGCAAACTGCGGCTTCTCCTGTGCTGCAGCGGCAAGAATGATACCGCTCTTTGTTGTCTCTTCGGCTTTCTCCGCCTGCAGTACAACTCTGTCTAAAAGTGGCTTGATAGTCATAATATATTCCTCCTTGAGATAATAAACACTATTTTAGCACTCTGTATCCCTGAGTGCTAAATATATTCTATACCATATTGCGGAAAAAATCAAGGGGTATTTTGCTATTAACAAATTGTTTACAAAGATTGATTTTCTTTTTTAATGCTCACTTTGTATGTTCCAAACTAAAAATCTATTTCTAATTCCACATTGCTAATTGATTTAAACCCTTCCGGCGGACAGTGTCCGCTGACATTACGTGAACAGAATAAAATATTATCCTCACTGTAAATCTCGCGTCAAAATTCAAGATAGCCGCAGGCTTTTATTTTGATTATCTAATAAAGCCTGTGTGTGTATCGCCTGTCGGCGCTTGCCGACCCTGAAAGGGGAGATGTCGCAAAGCGACAGAGGGGTGGCTGCGAAGCAGCGTTCAGCCCCTTCTGTCAGCTCTCATCATAATATAAAGTCAGTCGCAAACTGAATTCTTTGATTATAACTATTGAAAAATCGCTCAAACTATGTTATATTGAATATAGTGGATCTTACGGATTTGCATAGAGTAAAACTGTTTGACAAATAAATAACAATGTGCCGCTGCACAATATATTATAGTCAGGAGAGTTATTATGAGCGAATTGTATACTATCGTTGACAGTGTTGAGAGCTTTGAAAAAAGACTTGCACAGGTCAGAGAAGCACAGAAGAAATTTGCGGACTATACTCAGGAGCAGGTGGATGCTATTTTCAGGGCTGCCGCTCTTGCCGCAAATAACGAGAGGATCAGACTTGCTAAGATGGCTGTCGAGGAGACAGGCATGGGTGTAGTGGAGGATAAGGTCATAAAGAACCACTATGCGGCAGAGTATATCTATAATGCGTATAAAGACACAAAGACGTGCGGCGTTGTCGAGGAGAACACCGCTTTCGGCACAAAAAAGATAGCCGAGCCTATCGGCGTGGTAGGCGCTGTTATCCCGACGACGAACCCTACGTCCACGGCGATCTTTAAGGTACTCCTGTGCCTGAAAACAAGGAACGCAATTATCATCAGCCCTCACCCGAGAGCAAAGCAGTCTACTATCGAGGCTGCAAAGATCGTCTATCAAGCCGCACTGAAAGCAGGCGCGCCCGAAGGTATCGTTGCATGGATAGACGTTCCGTCGCTGCAGCTTACCAATACGCTTATGAGAGAGAGCGATATTATTCTCGCAACGGGCGGTCCCGGAATGGTTAAGGCTGCGTATTCGAGCGGTAAACCCGCACTCGGCGTAGGCGCGGGCAACACACCCGCAATAATTGACGATACCGCAGACATCAAACTTGCGGTCAATTCAATAATTCATTCAAAGACATTCGATAACGGTATGATCTGCGCTTCCGAGCAGTCTGTGATCGTTTTAGAGAGTATATACGAAGATGTTAAGAAGGAGTTCTCCGACAGAGGCTGTTACCTGCTTGACCCCGAAGAGACAGAGAAGGTACGCAAGACGATCATCATAAACGGCGCGCTGAACGCAAGAATAGTAGGACAGAAGGCTCATACGATAGCCGCGCTCGCAGGCGTTACCGTTCCCGAGTCAACGAAGATACTTATCGGCGAGGTTGAGAGCGTCGACATTGAAGAGGAGTTTGCTCACGAGAAGCTGTCTCCGGTGCTTGCAATGTACAAGGCAGCAGACATACAAGACGCTTTCTCAAAGGCTGAAAGACTCGTTGCAGACGGCGGTTACGGTCATACGTCGTCAATATATCTCAATGCAGTAACAGAGAAGGCGAAGCTTGCAGAATTCGGCGAGAGGATGAAGACCTGCCGTATACTCGTCAATACTCCGTCGTCGCACGGCGGTATCGGCGATCTCTATAACTTTAACCTTACTCCGTCGCTTACCCTCGGCTGCGGCTCATGGGGCGGCAACTCGGTATCCGAGAATGTAGGCGTTAAACACCTGCTCAACATTAAGACCGTAGCGGAAAGGCGTGAAAATATGCTTTGGTTCAGAGCACCTCAGAAGGTTTATTTCAAGAAAGGCTGTCTCCCTGTTGCGCTTGACGAACTCAAGCATGTAATGGGCAAGAAGAAAGCATTCATCGTAACCGACAGCTTCCTTTACAACAACGGTTATACAAAGGCTATCACCGATAAGCTTGACGAGCTTGGCATAACACATACGACATTCTTTAACGTTGCCCCCGACCCGACTCTTGCGTGCGCAAAAGAAGGCGCAGCGCAGATGAAGGCTTTTCAGCCCGATACGATCATCGCAGTCGGCGGCGGCTCGGCTATGGACGCAGGCAAGATCATGTGGGTACTCTACGAACACCCCGAAGCAGACTTCCTCGACATGGCTATGCGCTTCATAGACATCAGAAAGAGAATATACACATTCCCGAAGATGGGCGAGAAGGCTTACTTTATCGCTGTTCCGACATCTGCGGGCACAGGCTCGGAGGTTACGCCGTTTGCTGTTATCACCGACGAGAGCACAGGCGTTAAGTATCCTTTGGCAGATTACGAGCTGCTCCCGAATATGGCTATTATCGACGCAGATATGCACATGAACGCTCCGAAGGGACTCACATCGGCTTCGGGTATCGACGCAGTTACTCATGCGCTTGAAGCTTACGCTTCGGTAATGGCTACCGAGTATACCGACGGCCTTGCGCTCAGAGCCTTGAAGATGATCTTCGAGTATCTCCCGAGAGCGTACGACAACGGACCCAACGACCCCGTTGCAAGAGAGAAGATGGCGAACGCAGCTACATTGGCAGGCATGGCTTTTGCAAATGCTTTCCTGGGCGTATGTCACTCAATGGCGCATAAGCTCGGCGCATTCCATCATCTGCCGCACGGAATTGCAAATGCGCTGCTGATCGGCGAGGTAATGCGTTTCAACGCCGCAGAGGTTCCCACAAAGATGGGCACGTTCTCGCAGTACGACCATCCGCATACGCTCGCAAGATATGCAGAGGTTGCGGATTATCTCGGAGTCGGCGGAGAGTCGGACGAGGAGAAGCTCGAGAACCTCATCAAGGCTGTGGAGGAGCTTAAAGTCAAGATCGGCATCAAGCCCACTATCAGAGATTACGGCATAGACGAACAAGACTTCCTTGACAGACTCGACGACATGGTAGAACAGGCGTTTGACGATCAGTGTACGGGCGCTAACCCGAGATACCCGCTCATGAGCGAGATAAAAGAGATGTATCTCAACGCTTACTACGGAAAAGAGAATAATTGATCAGATAAAAAATGCACCGTCACGAATCTGTGGCGGTGTTGTTTTATCGGTATTTGTGTCGGACACCGAGCGTAATCATCGCTGAGTGTCGCTTAAAACGGCGGTGTATATTATCAGCAGAGCGTTGTCCTTTGATTTCATCATCTTATATACTATGCGTATGTCCGTAAAAATGATCTTGGCGGTCATGATGATGCCGTCGGAATCCGTGAGAGCGATATTTCCGTATCCGCCGTCTTTTTTTGAAAACGGGTTTTCGCTGAGCTTTTGCAGAGCAGTGCGGATAATTACTTTGTCATGATCGGAAAACGTGTTGAAGTCATCAATGAACCGCGGCAGGTATCTTACTGTAATACTCATTCGAAATCCACCCCCGCAGTTGTATTGATAAAGCTTATATCAAGGTCTGTGCGCACTGCAAATTCTTCTTCCGTCAGCAGAGTGTTCGGGTCAAGCGAATTAAGGCGTTTAAGTGCAGTCACTGCGGCACGGGCTTGGTTTACGCTGTCAAGCAGATGCAGATATTCCTCGGGAGAGAGCAGTACGCACTCGGCAGAGTTGTTCTTCATAACCACTTTTGCGCCCGAAAGCCGCACCTCATCGAAGATCTTGCCCGCAAGACCTTTGTTGAATAAAGATATGGAAACAGTGTTCTCGATAGCACTTCTGATAGATTTCATCCCGACACCTTACTTTTCTTTCCAGCTGCCCAACCCGAAGAGAACGGAGAAAAACGCAACCGCGCTTGAACCCATAGCGATATATGTGCAGAGTTCATTTTTTTCAAAAATGGTAAGAACCAATGACGCAATAAGAAGTCCGAATGCTATTACCGCAAGAACAACCGAAATAATGAAGTTTTTTTTCATAAAATCACCCTTAATTTTCATAGATAAATTTATTATATAACATTTTGGTGAATAATTCAATGCTTTTTTGTACAAAAGTTTAGCTTCATAAGTTTTTGGATACATCTGTCACTAAAAGTTTTCTTCACTTATTACACTTTGCAGATATTCGGAAATCATAATAATACAAAACAGTTAAACGAGGAGCTAAGCTCCTGCGGCTGGGAGCCGTTCCCGACGGCAGGCGAGACTCGGGGGACATCGACGTTTGTTAAACAAGGAGCTAAGCTCCAACAAGCTCGCTTGATTGGAGCGAGCGACGACGTCAACAAACGTCGTGGAGCTTTAGCTCCTGCGG
>CADBRK010000051.1 GCA_902797065.1 uncultured Ruminococcus sp. | reverse complement strand
GGAAAAGCCAAAACATGTGCTTATATTTATGTAATATAAATTATCTTTCATAACGATACAAATATCAAATATTTTATACGTTTAGTTAGTTGTCCGGAAAAACAGACTCCCCGTCGTGGTACTTTTTCAATAATCTGTGCTTCATTGAGTAATAGCCGCATTCTGCGATGGAATTAACCGTGATGTCCTTATAATTGTCAATATTCCCGAGATATTCCGCCGATGCCAGAGCGACGGGATAAAGCAGATCGTCATCCCGTGCTAATCTTTTGAGATAGTCCTGATGCGGCTCGTCCTTGCGCTGCGTAATAGAGTACAATACATAAACTACGGACATCGGCATTCCCTCTCCGATCAATGACTTCTCTGTTATATCCGAACAGTCGTACACGTCCAGGAGCAGGGCGGCCGCAGCGGTGTACTCGCTTTCCATCTTCTCCGCAACCGCTTCGCGCATATGCATATACGGATAACCGGTTATATCTGTCTTTCCTTCAAATACTCTCTGTGCGATTTCCCGGGCTTTCAATGTTACCGGTGTACCGATCATAATTTCACGCTCCCCTCCCTAATACTGCAGTATGTATCACAAAGTGCCTGCATTATTGAAAAAACATTCTTTTGCATTTCGCTCGGTTATCATCTCAACCTCTTCCGCTGTCATGTTCTGTGCCTGTGCCAATGTAGATACAACGGCTGAAAGATTGAGAGAATTATTACGTCTTCCCCTGCATCCTGTCGGAATAAGATACGGTGCGTCTGTTTCCAGAACGATTCTGTCCATCGGCAAAAGCGGCAGGTCGCGGATAAACTCTATATAGCGGCCCTCATTCTTGGAGTAGGTACAGGAGCCGCCTATACCGAGATAAAAACCAAGGTCTGTGTAGCGCTTGGCAATGGCTGCGCTGCCGATAAAGCAGTGGCTTACACCCTTGAACGGCTCACCGAAGCTCTTCATAATATCAAGTGCTTCCTCGTGACAATCCCGGACATGCAGAATCAGCGGCATCCCGGATTCAAGCGCAAGCTCCAGCTGCATTATAAAATAAGCTCTCTGACGTTCCTTGTCCGCTTCACAGAATACCCCTCTCGAAAAGTCAAGCCCCGTTTCTCCGATCGCGACGGTTTTCGGAGTGCGGATAAGTACCTCGAGCATTTTCTTACACCCCTGCAATCCGTAGATTCTGTCGGCATAGGCAACGCGGAGCGGATGTAGCCCCGCACCGAAAAACACCATATCGCAGTCGAAAAAATACTTTCGCATTTTGAAGTTGCTTTCAATGTCGATCGCCGCCTCGATAACGCTCGAAACGCCGCCTTCACGCAGCTTTTCGATCAGGGCGAATCTGTCATTGTCAAAGTCCTTTAAAAAATAATGTGTGTGTGTATCAATCATAGGCATTCTCCTCTCATTCCGGATTTAACGCTTCTTCATCGTCCGTAAGCGTACTTTCGTTATAGCATACGGAAAAATACTGCGGCGGCACTGCCTTTGCCTGCCACACTCCGTTCGGAGAAAGATAAAGCTCGTTGCCGTCCCCGACAAAGTCTTTGGCACATATTTTCAATACAACAGGTTTGCCGTGTCGGGAACCTACTTTCAGCGCGGTTGAATAATCGGATGAGATATGTACATACTGCCTGGTCATCGGCTTTAAGCCCTCGTTCATTATCGTATCGAGGAACCGGTAAGCTGTTCCGTGATACAGGTATTCGGGCGGTTCGGGCGACTCCATCTCGATCATCACGCCGGGAATGGAGTGACCCTGGTTAGCACGGATTCTTTGTCCGCTTTTGTCGAAGGAATAACGCCCTTTCTCATCCTCGGCAACAATCTGTCTAATAACATCGAGGTTCACTTCCGGGAACTCCTGTTTCAGGACGGACACTATGGTTTTCACTTCCGCCCAGCCCCCGTTCAGCTGAATATATTGCGGTGTCCGGCAGTGTCTGAGCAGCCATGCCAGTTTTACGCTGATTTTTGTATAGTTCATAAAGAATCCCTCCTCACAGACAAAACCCTACAAATGGCCGAATCCGTAAAAGCCTTCATTTGCTTGAAAAACGGTTTTTTTGAAAGCTTCTCATATATCAAATGCAAAAGAAAAATGTCTTATTGCTATACCAAAAAACCATATATTGTGCTTAATATATTTTCAGCAACATTCTCTTGCTCAATTTTTTCAAAAAAGCTTTTCCTTTTTTCTTTTTCCTCGCCGTCAAGAAACGCAAGCTCCGTTTCCTTTGCTTCTATATACCGATAAGCCGAATGCGTCTGATCTATTTTCCCGTCGCCTTCGGGTCGTATATTTTTAACGAGATCTTCAAACCCTTTGTCAATCGCATCGTCTAATCCGTCCTCATGCAGACGGTATTTACGAGCAATATCGTACATCAGCGTCGCTTCGTTTTGCAGCGGGTTCAGCCAGTATATCTTCGCCTCATTCAAGAATCCCGCCGCATATGCAGCGCATCCACGCAGATAATTCAGGCATGCTAATTTCTGACCCTCTGCGCTTTTTACCAACAAGAGCGCAAATTTCAAGTCACGGTCATTCAATTTCTGTGAAAACAAAGGGCTGCAGGTTTCCGTCACCAGTTCCGAAAGGTCAGCCAAACTTTCTTCAGGGTCATACGTACTTTCTTCCGCAATATGTATGTATCCCTTTAACAACAGGCCGAGCGCCTGGCGAACGGTATACGCGATTTCACGTTTTGTGTACCGTGCAGAATAGATAGCATTCATATAGTAACGGAAAGCACCGTTAAAGTCAGGTTTTAAGCTTACGACGTTTTTAATCACCACCGGCGCCGGATTCGATAATATCAGACCGATTCCGTTTGCAGCCAAATAGAAACCTTCTCCTGCTACAATTTTAAGCTGCTCCATTCCTGTGAGAAACAATTTTTCGCTGCTCATTGAGTCAAGTTCCGGGCTGCGCTCATTCTTGGGAACAGTTCTTTCGGGAACAGTGAAGCGATCCTCAAAAGCACAGAAATACAATTTTGCTGCCTGTTGGCGAATAATGTCGCTTTCACTGTTAATGGCCTGTGCTATCTCCAGAATCTTCATTACTTCTGCATAGTTGTACTTGCGGCGGTAATACTCCGACTCTTTGCCGAGTATTTCACAGAGGCAATCAGCCATCTCCGCATCGGACTTTACCTTCTCAACAAACTTTTCCCGACGATTTACATTCATTCTCAAAACATACTCCATCAGATCCTTGAAAATCTCATGAAGTCTGAAGTTGCTCTTGTTTTCTTTGACGGGAAGCCTCAGCTGCAGATATTCGCTAAAATCAAGTGCAGCGTGCAAAAGCTTGATTGCGCCAAATAAATATCCGGAAAGATTATTAGTGCTTATCTTAAAAAATTCTTTTGCTTTATCTGCGTTCTCTTCCGGAGATGAATCCATGCCGAAGCTCTGCAAAACCATCTGCGCCACATTGGAATCAACATTGCAATTCACTCTGTAGCTTCGCAAAGTATCAATGTCTCTGCTTCTGTAATCCGACTGAAGCATCAAAACATTTGTCCGCAGGAATTTCGCAGCAAGATAATCGCGCCATTCCTGGTGCTCAAATCGGAAAGTAATTTTTTTGCCGTCATAATCCTTTTTGATAATCACGGACTCTTCATTCTTAAGGAATTCTTCCAGCCCGATCGCATCAATATGCGGTTCGCTGGCATCGATCTCACCGAACTGATTCTGATCGCGGAAATGCTTAAAAATACACTCATCCAGGCCGCTGCATACTGCCGTTTCCAAAAGCTGTTTGATCTCACTGTCACGAAAATAGTAATCCGTGTACTTGTCGGAAACCTGCAGCTCGTAAGCAAACGAAGGAAGAATAACATAATAAAAATACAGATAATACGCCTTGTTGTAAGCATACTTATGGTTCTCATCACCGAGCCTTTGTCTGGCTCTCAGCATATACACAGTATCGAACAGCGCATATTTGTCCTGAATCTTTGCCAGATCGCTCTCGCTCTGCAGTTCCTTTATCATCTTGGCATAAAGAGGTATCTTTGCCATGCTTTCAACTTCCGTACCGCTAAACCGGAAATTGTATTTCTCGTATCGGGTTCTGATGTCGTTATATACATTCGGCGAAGTACCCGACAACTCAACAGTCGTAAAGTTATTCTTTTGAATCGTCATCCGGCCGAGTACAGACTCCGCCTCGCGGGAAGTAAGAACCATAGAAACATCAGGGTAATCACGATTAATGATACGGCGTATGAATTGAGTCAGGCTGTTGCCGATCATAGTTACCAGATGATGGTTCGGCGACGAGCGGAACTCGTTATATCCGTCTATCAACACGAGACAGCGTTTTTCCGATTGAAAAAAGTCCCATGGTAAAAAACGGTTTATAATATATCGTTCGATCAGGTTGATGTCGACATTAACGTCACTAAGATCAAGCTTCGTCAGGCTGATAAGCGGTACAATAAATATGTTGGTAAAAACAGCCGGCGATCTTTCATGCATCTTATTCAGAGCATACAAGAACGTAGTTTTACCCTGACCGCCGGGGCCTGTTACCAGCGTCAGCGGATTCTTGACAAAAAAGTCCCAATCACAGGATTCTTTGTCTAAGTCCAACGAAAAAAGCGCGTTTCCGCTTTCGGGAGAAATAAGCTGCTGTACCATGTAATCCTTGAAATTATCTTCAAAAGCCAACACGGGATTTACGCCCGGTACAAGAACTGCGCTGTTCGGTTTGGCTTCCCGATATTGGTCGTTCTTCCACAGCCGGATATAGCTGACAAAAAAGTCATGAAAAACGCATTCATTTAAAAACCACCTGAATCTTTTTTCATCCACAGGCACATCTTCGTTTTGAATCTTTACAAGATAATCATCGACATCAAGAAAGCCCGCATTGATTTGTTTCGTCCTGTCAAGGTGTATAATAAGCTCTCTTGCCTTTTCTTTATAGTTGGACGGTGTAACGTCATAAAGTTCATCCGAACAAATCCCTACGAACAGGTTATTGAGTACATCTGCAGATTTAGGCGCATACGGCTTTCCGTTTCTGTTTCCGGAATTATAGTATTTGAGAGAGTTTTCCGGAACATTTGTTATCTCAGAAAGCGATTCAATGTTCAATTCCGGAAAAACCTTCTGCCGCAAAAAATCATATATTGCCCTGAACGGAACCATATTTAATCATCTCCTTTTTTTGGATAATAATATCATATTTTACTGTTATTTTCAAGTACTTTAATCATAAGCGACATAAAGGTCCAAACCTTCAATACTCAGCCCGTCAAAGCGTAAGCTTTGCATTATTTTTATGAGTGTTTCTTTATCTTTGATCGTAAAGAAACGCTTTTCTTTTATGTCTCCCAGATACTCTCGTGCAAAATACCTGCCGGAACCGTTCTTGTGAGTAAACACAAAATACTGCCTGCCGCTTGAAGCATCGCTGAGAATGTGCGTAACTTTCATCTCAACCGGCTTTACTCCTCCAAAAGGCGTAAAGAAAAATGACATATTATCGGGCTTGCTGCAAATGTTAATCACCTTACACACCTCCTTTCGATTATTATTCTAACACTTTCCTCCAACAATACAACTCCACAAAAAGTCTACATTTTTACTCTTTTTTAGTGCTGCCGAATATTCCCGATCAAAGCATGTGTACTTTTGCTTAACGGCATATCTTCTATTTGCTGTTTAATAAGAATAGCGTAAACACCTTTCAATTATTATTCTAACATTTTCCTCAAACAATACAACTCCGCAAAAAGTCTACATTTTGCTCTTCTATAACGCTGCCGGATAACCGCGATCAAAAAAATGTGTACTTTCGGTGGCTGGCAGGAATCTTCCGCCTGTGATTTAATGACAATGCGGACAACACATTAAAGGCTCGGGAAACAAAAGATGAATACAACAAATGTGTACTTTTTGTAGTCTTTAAAATCTTGTATCTTTATGGTGTAATAATATCACAAGATCAATGCGATCTGTTTTTTAGCAGAGAAGAAGTATCCCCGGCATTACATAATCAAACTTACAAGAACGGCGGTGATAATTACAAAACAACAAACTGCATCCGACTCGCTTGTTTATGTCAAGCAGTCAATAACATTAAAAAGTTCTGGAAGGAGAAATGAATAATGAAGCAATATTCTTTTGATGATGTACATACAGAAAAGATTGGGCAAAATTACTATTATATCTCATTCTACTGCAGAGAAGCGGTCAATATAGATGCTGATACAGAAATAAAAGTCAAGATTGACGGCGAACCCGTGGTGCTCAAATTATCCGCCATTATTACAACCGATACGGATAGCTTTTCATCTTTTACACTGATGCACATGTTGATCGAAAAGAAAGAAAACGTCTATTATTTAACGCATATTTGTTCGAATACATTATTCCAGGAGTACAAGAAAACCGAAAAAGTAACTATACTGGCGTTTGCTAAGATGGACACGGTCATAGCCTACCAGAAGCCGATCGTCGATCAGATGGAGCTATTCTCATCATCAAGAAATAGATCCACTGAGATGAAAAGCAATCCCGGTGTATCAGGCAGAACGGATCTGACGAAAAAATACGAATTGATAAAAAGCTTGCTTTCACAGCACGAAAATGCCGTCATCAATAAATGGCTGCATCATCCGATGAACAAAACAAAGGACGATATGAAGCTGGAGCATTTTCTGAACATTGCCCCAAACTATATTTATCGCCCGTCGAGAGTTTCCGAAGAACAGCTTAAGAATGCATTTGATCAAAGCATCTACGGCATTGATAACGCCAAACAGATCATGATTCACAAGCTTGCGAAGAAAGTCAGAACAAAAGGCACACGCGGCAATCGTATTCTTATCGTCGGTCCTTCCGGCAGCGGCAAGACCGCACTTGCCAAAGCTTATGCACAAGCTTCCGCTCTGCCTTGCGCAACTATTGAACTTTCGGCTGTCAGCACGGCGCTGGACCTGAAGGGCTGCCTGTCAACATATGACGGAGCGGACGTCAGTTTGTTTTTGAAAGCCTTTAAAATTTACAATACTTCCGAAATGGTTTTTATCCTTGAAAACCTCGACAAGCTTCCTATCGGTGACGGCAATAAAGACGGAAAACCTATTGATGTTATTGATGCGATCACCGCAAATCCCGACACTTTTACAGACGCATATCTGGAACTGCCCATCGACATCAGCAACACCGATTTTATTATCACGACATGCTCTACCGAAAACATTCCCCATAGCATCCTTGATAACTGTACGGTTATCCGCTTGCCCGAATACTCTTTCGAAGAACGCGTGAAGATCGCCCGTGAGATGCTGCTGCCCACATTATACCGCGAAGGCGAGTATGAATTCGATTGCCCGATCATCTCCGACAAGATGTTAATGTACATCGCAAGGAATTACTGTTGTGATGACGGTCTGAAGGATTTGTCTCGTCATCTGAACACCATACTCGAACAGACCCCGGGTATGGGTAAGATCACGAAGAGATCCATTGACAAACTGCTTTCACCTATGGTAGATAAAGACAATCCGGGACTGCGCTTTAACCGCAGCTATGACGAATTTACTCCGGAAATGATAAAAGAGATTCGCAGGACAATTCAAAAAACTCAGAGCAGCCTTTTTGACGACAAAGAAAAAGGTCTTGAGAACAGACGCCTCGATTATCTGCTGAAATCGACAAAAACCAAATGCAAAAAAGTCGATATAGAGACGTTTAAAAGCAAGATAAACCAAAGTCACTTCGGTATGGAAAATGTCAAGGAGAAAATCATTGACGCCTTTGCTTCGCAGGAAACATTCGGGACACTGCGTTCCATGCTTCTTGTAGGACCCGCAGGCACCGGAAAGACTACCGTTTCCCGTACAATCGCCGATGCGTCAGGCAAGGGCTTTAAAAAAATATCACTGAACGGCCTCAGCTTTTCGTCGACTCTTCGCGGCACAACAAAATCACACAAGAACCCGGACGCAGGTGAAATTATCAAGGCGGTTTGCGAAGCTTCCTCTAACGTGGTAATTCTGATGGATGAAGTTGAAAAGATGGATTCGTCTCTGTCCAACACCATTCTGGATCTGATTGACGAGTACCGTTTCACCGACGACTTCATAGGTGTTCCGATAGACCTGTCCCAGGTACTCTTCATCTTTACGGCTAACGATGCTTCGCGCATTTCGCCGTATTTATATGACCGATTTGACACAATCATATATCTGGATGGCTACAGCAGTTCACAGCGTTCGCAGATCGTTCGTGAGTATATAATACCCGAGATCAACCGCGACTACCGCCTCAACGTAACCATCGATAACGATGCGATCGAAACGTTGGTACATGAGTACAGCTTCACCGGCGGCGTACGAGACATCAAGAGCAAGATCTACGAAATCATTCGTCATCTCTGTGCTCAGAGTACAAACAAGAACATTCATGTCACTGCAGATGATCTTGCAGATTATTTTGACAAGCCTTTACCGCACGGAAACGTCCCGAACTCGGAAAGCGACAGCGGCGTAGCACTGGGGCTGGCAGTGTCATCTCGCGGCGGCACCACATTCGCAGTGGAAACCGAAGTGATTCCGAAAGCAAATTACCTGAAAATCACAGGTCTGCCCGAGGCTGATGTGAGAGAAAGCGCCGAGCTTTGCCTGACATATATCCGCAAACATTTTCAGCGCCTGCTTGACGACGGTATTCACATTCACTACAGCGAGGGCGCAGTAAAGAAAAGCGGTCCGTCCGCAGGTGTTACAACCTTTATTTCACTGCTCTCGGCAGCTTTTGATATTCCTGTTTCTCACCGATATGCTTACACAGGCGAGATCGACCTCAAAGGTTATATCTTTGCTATCGGCGGTGAGACCGAAAAACTCGAAGCGGCAGCAAGACTGGGCTGTAAAACAGTGTTTATTCCCGCCGATAACTACACCCGCATGATCGAAAGAAAAACAGACATGCAATCATTTGGAATAGAAATTGTTCCTGTCAGCCATATCAGCGAAGTCATCATGCGCGTTCTACCGGAAGTTCTTTCGAAGAACAGAAAAAAGTATGCATAGTTTTTTCCCTTTGCCGACGGCAAATCCAATAAGGAAGCGCCATCCGATCCGTAAAGTGCGGTACAATCCCATCCCGGACATTCCGACGCAAAAAAAAAGACGCGGGACCTCGATAAACATACGGGTTCCGGCGTTTTTTTATTATTCTTTTTTTGAGTGAATACCCATAATATCTATGAACAAAAATCTATTAAACATTTAAAATGTCGTGTGATATTTCTACTCAAAAATGTGAAAAAAAGCTTGTTTTTTTAACGTTTTATTCGTTTTTCCGAACATTAGAAAATGCAAAAAACCCGCATAAATACTAATAATTTAGCATTTATGCGGGTTTTTGTCACAGTCGAGGTGACAGGACTTGAACCTGCGGCATCTTGGTCCCAAACCAAGCACTCTACCAAACTGAGTTACACCTCGTAAAGCTTTTGACAGCTTACTCATTATATAGCATTTTTATGGTTTTGTCAATACCGTAATAGAATGTTTTGATATTCTAACAGTACCTGTCGTAAAACCAGCAGTCACCGCCGTTCTGATAGTTATCGAGCGGCACGATAAACACCTTTATCCCGAATCGTTTCCGAGGATCGCCTTTAAGCCCGAACCTTATCCCGAACGATCTTTTCCCCTCAAGGTCAAGCTGCTTTATATCGGATAATCCGGGGTTGACTCTTTGAGGTATATTGAAAGTCTTATCCTCCCAGTAAAGCATCATATCGCCCGAGGACGTTCTTCTCTTCTCAAATGTGATCGGTACAGCCTTGTATTTCGTGCTGAGCAGATCGCTTTCAAAAAGAACATTTTCAAGCACAAGCTCGTCGTTCTCTATAAAATCGCCCGTAACGATAACCGCAGCACCCTTGCCCCGTCCGCCGATATTAACAGCATGTACGCAGTTTGGCTCATCCATTCTGCACGGGTCACCGCCGAAAAGCCAAATTTTAAATTTGGGCAGTTCTCTTTCAACATTGTCGGGAAGCTTGAAATAAAGCTTTTCGCCGCTTTCGTAATCACTGTCAATGCAGCATGCGCCGCTGTCCATGCCGATAAGCGCAGCGATCTCACGGAACGCCTCTTCGGCAAAAACATACTCTGCTTTGACGATCTCTTTGAGTTTTGCGTTATTATCGGTCAAAGCTTTCCATGCGGACAGACTCGTCCTTCGGGGCAGCTTTGTTCCGTACGGTCTGCCTATGTTTATCCAGCCGTCTGCGTCCGTTGATAAATTCTCGTAACACAGCATAAGATAATCACTGTCCTCACAGCAGGCTGCGATAACGTCCGAACCTGTTTTTTCGGAGAATAACAGCGCAGTGCTTTTCATATCCTCTGCACCCCCGAACTCAATCGCCTCGCACGATACGGAAAAATATGCGCCTTGCGGATCGGCGATCACAAGTGTACATTCGGAGTCGTTTTTATCATTTGTTTCGGTGTACCCTTTCTCTTTCAGAAATTCTCTGAAAATATCCGAGATCTTCTCCCGTGAAAGAGAGTCGCTTTTCTTAATATGTATATTTGAAAAAGAGAATCCCATATATATCTGCTCCGTACACAAAACGAGGATTATTTATAGTTAAGCGTCTGTACCGTCGTATTGGGCTGAGCGGTGAGCCGCTTCACCTCATCGGGCGAAAGCTCTCTCCACTTGCCCTGCGGCAGCATGCCGAGCTTTACCTGACCAACGGCTGTGCGCTTCAGACGTGCGACTTCAAGCCCCAGCTGTTCGCACATCTTCCTTATCTGGCGGTTCCTGCCCTCACGCAGAACGATCTCGAGAACTACTCTGCCATCCTGACGGCTCACGACATGAACCTCGCAGGGCTGCGTTTTCTTGCCGTCTATCATCATTCCCACACACATCTGTGTGACCTGCTCCTCGTTTATGGAAGGTCTGACAGTTACTCTGTACACCTTGTAGACGTGCTTTGCGGGGTGCATGACTTTATTCGCAAAATCGCCGTCG
>CADBRK010000050.1 GCA_902797065.1 uncultured Ruminococcus sp. | reverse complement strand
CGTAAGATGTCGGCGGCAAAAATCCGTAACGCTTCGTACTCTCGATAAGGCTTGCCTCAAGCTTTGTGAGATAATTGAACAAGGCTTCCACTATCTTATATTTGAGCCTGCTTCCGCCGTAAAGCTTTATATCCTCCATGCGGTTATCCACCTTAAAGAGCATGAACCCCATCATGCCCGGCAGATTGACCTCGCAGTCCTGCTGCGCAAGGAATCGCTCAAGATCGTTATTGCCGAGAGAAGCGTATTTTACATATATCTCGCCGACAACACCTACTTTTACCTTCGGTGTCTTCTTGATCTTTATCCCCGTGAAAGACTTCGCTATCTTGTCAAGGTTCTCGTCTATCGTCTTTGCCGCATAGCCCTTGCCGTTTGCAAATTCCTCGGAGAGCTTTTCTACCCACCTGTTTACAAGTCTCTGAGCGTCGCCCTTGTTGATCTCGTACGGCATGATCTGATTCCTCAGCAGCATGAGCGCGTCGCCGTAAATAAGCCCTGCCGCAAGGCGTCTTATCATCGGTATCGTAAGCGAAAAGCCGCTGTTCTTTTCAAGACCCGAAAGGTTCAGCGATATAACCGGTATATAATCATATCCTGCCTTTTTGAGAGCCTTCCTCAGCAGATGGATATAGTTCGAGGCACGGCAGCCGCCGCCCGTCTGAGTTATCATGAGCGCCGTTCTGTGCAGATCGTACTTGCCGCTTTGCAGTGCATGAATAAACTGTCCGATAACGAGCAGCGCAGGGTAACATGTATCGTTATGTACATATTTAAGCCCTACCTGAGCTATCTCGGGGCCGTTTGTTTCGAGCAGCACCGTCTTATATCCGTAATGCGTAAATACATTTCTTATCATATTGAAATGAATGGGCGCCATCATCGGCAGGAGTATCGTGTACTCGTCCTTCATTTCCTTGGTAAACAGCAGACGTCCCGTCTTGTCATATTGAAGCTTAGCCATAGCCGTCCGTCCTTTCTTATTTCTCCTCGCCTATTGCCGCAAGCAGCGAGCGTATTCTTATCTTGACTGCGCCGAGATTTGTTATCTCGTCGATCTTTATCTGAGTATATATCTTACCCTCTTTTTCGAGAATATCTCTTACCTCGTCCGTGGTGATAGCGTCAACGCCGCAGCCGAACGACACAAGCTGTACAAGGTTCATGTCGTCTCTGCCCGAGATGTACTTCGCAGCAGCATAAAGTCTTGAATGATACGTCCACTGATTGAGTACCGTCGTCGGGAACTTCTCTACTCTGTGGCTTACGGAATCCTCCGACACGATAGCAACGCCGAAGCTTGCGATCATTCTGTCTATGCCGTGGTTGATCTCGGGGTCTACATGGTACGGTCTGCCCGAGAGAACGAATATCGGCTTGCCTTCTTCTTCGGCTTTCTGTATGATCTCATCGCCCTTTGCCCTGATACGCGCAAGGTGCGCACTGTATTCATCATATGCGAGCTTTGAGGCATTCTTTACCTCTTTGAGGGTGATGTCGGGATAATACTTTGACAGTATCTCAAACATCTTTTTCGGGAAGTCCTTCGGTCTGTGAACTCCGACATAATCCTTGATCAGCGTTATATTCTTCACGCTGTTCATATTTGCTCCGATAACCTCGGGGTAATATGCGACAACGGGACAGTTGTAATGGTTATCTCCGAGCCCCTCGTCGAAATTGTACGACATACACGGATAGAATATCGTCTGAATACCCATATCTATGAGCTTTTGCACATGACCGTGAACGAGCTTTGCGGGGAAGCAGATAGTATCCGACGGGATTGTCTTATTGCCCTTTGCATACACCTTCTTGTCGGATATGCCAGACGTTACGACCTCTAAACCAAGGTTTGTAAGGAACGTATGCCAGAACGGAAGCATTTCGTACATATTGAGTCCCATAGGCAAGCCTATCTTGCCCCTTGCGCCCTCTTTCGGCTCATAGCTTTGCAGCAGCGTAAGCTTATAGTCGTACATATTCATCGACTTATCGGGTGATTTCTTCGTGATGGGACGCTCGCAGCGGTTGCCTGCGATGAACTTTCTGCCGTCGGCAAAGGTGTTCACCGTGAGTCGGCAGTTATTCTGGCAAAGGCCGCAGTTTATTACTTTTATGGTATGCTTGAATTCTTTGAGCCGGGCAGGATCAAGTATCGTACTCTTTTCTTTACTCTTTGTCATAGAGTAGAGAGCCGCGCCGTATGCGCCCATAAGCCCCGATATTACCGGGCGTACAACGGGAGTACCCATTTCCATCTCGAACGCACGGAGTACCGCATTATTGAGGAACGTACCGCCCTGAACAACGATCTTCTTGCCGAGTTCGTCGGGTCCCGAGGTGCGTATTACCTTATAGAGAGCATTCTTTACAACGCTCAGTGACAGACCTGCCGAAATATCCTCGATCGTTGCGCCGTCCTTCTGAGCCTGCTTTACAGAGCTGTTCATAAACACCGTACAGCGTGAACCGAGGTCAACCGGGTGCTTTGCAAAAAGGCCTTTATTTGCAAATTCCTCTATGGAATATCCGAGCGCATTTGCAAACGTCTGCAAAAACGAGCCGCAGCCCGAGGAGCAAGCCTCGTTGAGGAATATGTTGTCGATAGCGCCGTTGTGTATCTTGAAGCACTTTATATCCTGTCCGCCGATGTCGATGATGAATTCAACGTCGGGCATGAATTCCTTTGCCGCCGTAAAGTGTGCGACAGTCTCCACAATGCCGTAATCAACGCAGAACGCATTCCTGATGATCTCCTCGCCGTATCCGGTAACTGCGCTGCCCTTGATCTTAATATCGGGGGCGATCGAGTAGACCTCCTCCAGGAACTCCTTTATTATCGGGACGGGGTTGCCGCTGTTCGAGAGATACTTGCTGAACAGCAGATCTTTATTCTCCGAGAGGACTACGCCCTTTACGGTAGTAGAGCCTGCGTCGATACCTATATAAGCCTCGCCCTTGTAGCCCTGCATTGATTTGCCCTTGACATTCGCGCGGCTGTGACGTGAAACAAATTCTTCGTACTCTTTTTTGTCCTTAAACAGCGGCTGATTGAACGCAAAGTTGCCGCTTCCCGTATAGTGCGTAACTTTGTCTATTACAGCTTTGAAGTCGATGGTATTGTCTGCGCAGAGAGCTGCGCCCGCAGCAACGTAATAGAGCGAATTTTCGGGGCATGTGCCCTTTGTTTCGAGAACCTTGTCAAACTGCTTTCTGAGCTGCGACATAAATGTAAGCGGACCGCCGAGGTATACCACATTTCCCTCTATCTCTCTGCCCTGCGCAAGACCTGCCACCGTCTGATTTACAACGGCAGAAAAAATACTCTGCGCAATATCGCTTTTCCTTGCGCCCTGATTCAGCAGCGGCTGTATATCCGTCTTTGCGAACACACCGCAGCGTGAGGCGATCGTGTATGTTTTCTCGTACTGTGAAGCAAGCGTGTTGAACTGCTCGATCTCCACATTGAGCAGCGTCGCCATCTGATCTATGAATGCGCCGGTACCGCCTGCGCATGTGCCGTTCATTCTTACTTCCATTCCGCCCGAGAGGAAAAGTATCTTTGCGTCCTCGCCGCCAAGCTCGATGACAACGTCCGTACCGGGCAGGAACGTATTTACCGCAACTCTTGTTGCGTATACCTCCTGGATAAAGTCAAGTCCGCAGTTCTCTGCAACGCCCATGCCCGCAGAACCCGACAATGCAACGCAGGCTTTATCTGCGCCTTTAACATTAAGTCTGATCTTTTTGAGTATCTCGCCGATCTTCTGAGTGATCTGAGAGTAGTGTCTTTCGTATGTTGAATATATGAATTTATTGTTTTCGTCAAGCACAACACACTTTATCGTTGTTGAACCTATATCAAGACCTATTTTCATTGGATAACCTCCAAATTTACGGCAAAAATTAAATTTATGCATAGATACATGATCTCCGCACACTAATATCCATAGTGTATTATACTTGTATGAGGGTGATTTTTAATTCTAATTCAGAATTTAAATAATTACCTTGTCAATTTTTCCCTATTAGATATGAAAGACGAGTTTTCCCGGGATATTTTGTAAAATTTTCTTGCAGACACCCGTATCGGAAATTCGGGATCGGGTATGAGGTATGAGGAAGGAGGAAGGAGGAAATTATTTTCCCGAAAGTTGCGTATTCATATGCAACTTTACACGTTTTTCGGGGGATTAGTGAAGGGAGGTTCATAGAATGAACACGCAATCACAAACACGGGACGAGTACGCCCCCGAATATACATCAAGCGAAAACGATACGCCCGTTTTGTCGTACTCTATGGACGACACGGGCAACGCCGAGAGGTTCGCCGATATGTTCAAGACGAAGCTTCGCTATAACTTCAAAGAGAAAGCGTGGCTCTACTGGAACGGCGAAAGGTGGATAACAGACACGCAGAACCTCGTCGAGCAGCTTCAGGACGATCTGCTTGCCTCTATGTGCGGGGAGACCGACACCGTCGCGCAAGTCTACGGTCAGTACAGCGAGATGAGCAAAATGTTTGTCAGGCACGTCAAGGCGAGCCGCAGCGTAAAGAACCGCAAGGCAATGCTGGAGCTTGCAAAGCACCACATGCCGATCTCGCCCGAGCTTCTCGACAGCTACCCGATGTTCCTCAATACGCCGAGCGGCATTGTCGATCTTAAAACAGGCGAAACAAGGCCGCACCTGCCCGGGTTCTTCCTTACGAAGATAACGAAGGCAAAGCTGTCGGATTCGTTTTACTGTCCGCTGTGGGAGAAGTTCCTCAATGATATTTTTGCGGGCGACAGCGATCTGATCCGCTATGTGCAGAAGGCCGTCGGCTACACTCTCTCGGGTTCTACGAGCGAGCAGTGTCTGTTTTTTCTGTACGGTACGGGGCAGAACGGAAAATCGACGTTCCTCGATATTATCCGCGAAATAATGGGCGGGTACGCTCTGAATATCCAGCCGGAAACGATCATGATAAAATCAACGCCCAACAGCATAAGCAGCGATATAGCAAGGCTGAAGGGCGCAAGGTTTGTGACAAGCGTCGAGCCGAACGAGGGCGCGCGCCTCAACGAGGGGTTCATCAAGCAGCTTACGGGCGACGACACCGTCACCGCAAGGAAGCTTTACTGCGAGGAGTTCGAGTTCAAGCCGGAATTCAAGCTGTGGATAGCCACAAACCACAAGCCGCTGCTTAAAGGAACAGACACGGGGTTGTGGAGAAGAATACATATGATACCCTTTACGGTGCAGATACCCGACGATAAGGTTGACAAGAATCTTAAGTCAAAGCTGCTCAAAGAGCTGCCCGAGATACTCAGGTGGTGTCTGGAGGGGTGTCT
>CADBRK010000049.1 GCA_902797065.1 uncultured Ruminococcus sp. | reverse complement strand
GCAGTCGGGTCCGTAAGGCTTATCGCAGTTGCGGCAGGACGGCACCGTAATACCGCTCGCATAATCCGTCGCTTTGGAGAAATGCTCGGGTATCATATCATCCGGGAAAGGCGCTGCCCAGCTGTGTTCTTCGGTCGTGTCTTTATTGAATACATCTTTGGAATTTCCGGGGAAGTCATGATTGAAGTCTCCCGTACAGATAACATAGCAGCCTTTTTCGTACTCTTCCTGCATATCGCCAAAAAGCATGCTTAGCTGCTGCTGCTGAAGATCGCCGTTTGTACCGTATGCCGAAAGATGTACATTAAACAGAACAAGCTCTTTGCCGTTTTCTGTATCAATGCGGTTGATCGCATAGCAGCGATCAAGATCAACTATCTTCTTAAATCCGTCCGAGATCGGCAGGCTGCGTCTTTTGCACGACGTGATCTGCATATCGGAGATAGTCAGAAGCCCCGAATTCGACTTGCCGTGCGGCTGGGTGATCGGATAAAACAAGAAAGCCGAATGGTAATTTACCGCAAAAGTTGACGATACATTTTCGAGAGAATCGAGTATCTGCTGTGCCTGATCGACATGATAGCTGCGTGTGGAGTCACGGTCAACCTCCTGCAGACATACTATATCGGCATTGTTGCCTTTGATAAGGCTTATGTCGCCGTTGGTGCAGTTTATTACGCTCTCCTTCGAATTTGCCCACGACTGCGTACCGCCGTCCATAAAGAATGTAAAATCAGGCGTATATGCTCCGAATCCCACATTGTATGTCATAGCCGTATATTCGGTATCTGTTTTTGCCGCTGCATTCAGTGCGCTGCCCTGAGGGTCGATCATCTGATTATCCTCTATTCGGTTGTAGGATATGAACACATATGCAACGTATACCGCTGCGATAAGCAGCAGCACACCAAGGATCCTTAACGGTATGATAAACCATCTTTTTCTTTTTTGTTTATTATTTTTCATAAACACACCACCCGAATTTTCATCTTTCATTTCTAATTTGTTCTTCTCTTGCACGGCGATACTTCTCCCCGTACTCCGCTATATTCCGATGACGTTTTGCTGTATCCGGGTCGAAAAAAGGATTACCCGAGAAACCGGAATATATTTCATCTATGGAATCGAGTATCTTCATAGTCATCGCCTGCGCAGTTCTCTTACGAAACAACTTCCAACCCGTGATACTTTTGAATTCGTGGTCAAACGATTTTTCTTCGAAGCCCGCACAATTAAATCTGTCCCAATCCTGACAAACAGAAACGTATTTCTCATTAATTATCGCGTCTTTTATGTTGGCGCGCATTTTTTTCATTTGGCCGTCTGTAACGTTGAATTTGTTAAAGACATACCCGAACAGATAATAATCCGAAAGTCCGGGATGAAAACAATATTTCCCGTAAAGGATCACATCGCCGTCATAGTTCATGAACAATTCGATTTTATATTCCGCCGTACGGAAACGCCTCAGATCAAGTTCAGGTATTTCAGCATTCACGGCAAGATCGGTAACACTGTCTTCAATCAGAATTATCCTTGCGTATTCGTACCCCGATACCATGGGGTGATAGTCTTTTTCTTCGGTGTTCCTGCCGCACAGATGCCGCTCTTTGGAAACAGCAGTCTGCAAAAGTTCTGTCTCATTCCCGGGATACTCGTCGAACTCCTTTTTCGTGATCTTGTACCACTGATCGAAATCAGATGTTTCGCGCTTCTCTATGCACCACAAAGCGTACATACCCTCGTCGAATAATCCGGCATTACTTTGAGCGCCTTTCTTTTTTATAAGGTATTCTTTTGTTGTGTATATATCTTTCATCTTCTTATCTCCGTAAATCAGTCTTTGTCCTTTACAAATCAAACAGATGTCTGATCTTTATTATGTGTGTCGTTGAAAATATGCTTTTTATGCTTTATTAAAGCCGATGCCAGAATTTCGCCTAAGACATAACATCCTATTATCTCGCCCAACGCAACATAGATCACCATCAGATACAAAGGCAGTTCCATGCCGTAAGCATATTTCAGAACAAGAGGTACTATAACGGAATTCGCAGCAACAGCAGGCAGCGGAACAAGCCAGCGGTTAAAGCGAAGGATATACCCGATCCATGCACCGATTAGCGTTGCGGCGCTTCCGAAGATTATATCCCAGATAACTGCTCCGCCGACAGCATTTGCTATCAGGCAGCCCACAAACAATCCCGGAACAGCCGCAGGAGTAAAAAGCGGCAGAATAGTTAACGCCTCGGCGATTCTTATCTGCATAGCCCCGAACGAGATCGGAGCAAAGACAAATGTTAATATGACATATAACGCAGAGATAGCTGCGCTCTGCGTTATGTACAGTATGGTTTTCTTTGTATCGATACTCTTTTTCATGCACAACCTCACGCTTGGTTCCTGCTCCACAAAGCGCAGTATACCTGCGTTCTTGCGGCAAAGCGGTGTTCTTTCAGCAAAGACTGCACCTCGCTTTTTGTATACCACCCGGCAAAGATCTCCTCCATATCCGAATCGCTCGAGCGTATATCACCCTCTGCCGTGCCGAGAACAACAACGCTTTTTTCGTTGCTCATACCCACCGCAGAGTAGCTTTCTTTCCACACCTCACTAACGGCGGTGAGGTCAAGCCCCGTTTCTTCATAAAGCTCTCTGCGCGCGGCTTCCGATATGCTCTCGCCTTCGTCGATAAGACCTGCCGGGAAATTATACACCCACTCTCCCACCGCCATGCGGTACTCACGGTTGAGCAGCAGCTTTTCTCCTGTTTTGTCGTGTACTATCATCACGACTGCCTCTGTCTTATTGTCATGCAGATCGTCAAAGCCGCTCAGTTCGCTGCTTCGGCTTACTATTTCATAGGTTTTCTGCGCCCCGTTTTCGGTCTCGTACTCAATGTCAAAACGGGTTATGTAATTCCCGTCAAAGACTTTGCTTATCTTTTTGAATTTCATCATTACACACCTTTCATCGTTTCGAAATAAATACAGTCATGTGAACATTTCCCTTCAAATGCACCCGGACAGATCGGCATTTCGCACAGCTTCTGAGATTCATCGTCATTTCTGCCGATCCGCTTGCGCACATAACCGATATTCTTGAAATTACTCTCTTTCCCGTCTTCCAGTGCTGCGCACGCATTGATCCACACAACATTGCAGTCATCGTGGGCGCACAGATCAAACGACTGCCTGAAATCATAAGAACCCGTGGAATAAGACGGAACGATTATCAGATTCAGCTTAAAGCAGCGCATAAGCTGCTCCATATATTTCGTCGTGATAAAATCCTTACAGATCAGAACTGCCATTCTTCCGACACCCTCAAAGTGCATTATATTCACGACATTATTTGAAAAGATCATTTCAAGATATGCTTCGTCGGAATGCTGCTCTCTGTACGGATTCTGCTTGCTCTGCTTACACAATACACCGCCCGAGCGATCGAGTATGTAAACCGTATTCAAGTGCTTTTCATACACCGACGGCAATATGATCAGCGACGGCATTCTCCGCTGTTCGTCTTTGCCGAGAAGCGACAGCTTTTTTCCGATATAGCTCACTGTACCGGGATTGCCGAGCAGCTCCGGAAATACAATAATATCGCATCGGTTATCCGCTGCGGAGATGATCTTCCGCCAGATATTTTCGTTATCGGACGAATAGTCATGATCGTCATAATCAACGCAGAAGCAATTCACACCGAAGTCTTTATAATATACCTTTCGGAACGGAGATTCAAGCGTCAGCGGAGAAGCGGCGATCCTCAGCGTGTGATCCTCTTCAAAATACGGGAAGAAATCTCTTTTCAGGAAATAGTGCTTGTCGATAAGCTCACCCAGAATGGAGTTTTCCATCAGCAGCAAATTAAACAGGAAGTTATCCAGGCGATTATAGCTGTGAGCAAGCCTGTTGCTGCGTTCCCATACACACGAACATCGGGGCAGCAGCCCTACGCCTGTTATCTCTCTGTTGGTATTCAGCACAACGGAGAAATCATCACGGCAGAACTCTTCGATCTTCTCATGCAGCAGCCGCTTCAAAGCTTCATCAAGCACCTGCAGCAGCGCTATCATTACAAAATAATCCCGTGATCCCCTCAGCTTCTCTGTAAAACAGATCAGTTCTTCAAAAAAACTTTCGGTAAGGTCATCGGGTTCAAGGAACCGTGTCGCCCCCGTACGATCGTCGGATAATATAGGAAAAGCGTTATATATCCCGGAATATATCTGCTGCTTTGCTTCCTGTGAAACACAGCTGTACCTCACGAACAGAGTTTCGTCGTTCTCCGAGATCACTTCAGAGCAAATATCCGCAATTATGTTATAAATATTCAGCATACTTTTTCAACCATATATTATTGTTTTTACGCATGACCCGATATACGCTTAAACAGCCGCATGGCGGAGATGCGAAGTGTCATGTAAAATATTTTCCTATCCTGTCATTTTTTGACAGATTTATAGTGTACCTCAGTATTTCGAGCGAGTCTTTATTGGTGATCTTATCGTCACCGTTGACATCGGCTGCCAACATTTGTATTTCGTCAAAGGTTTTCAGCTTAACAACATAACGCTGAATATTAAGGCTATCCTTAGCCGAAACTTTGCCGTCGCCGTCAACATCTCCCCACAATCCCCTCGGTTCCGGTATATCCGGTGTATCGGGAGTGTCGGGACTTTCGGGCAGATCGGGTGTGTCCGGTGTGTCGGGCGTGTCTGGGGCGTCGGGACTTTCGGAAACTTCCGAAGTATCTGCAGCGGTATCGGTTCCCGAATCCTTTTCCGAATTTGCATCCGTCCGTGTGGACGTATCCGTCTGTGTGGACGTATCTATCTGCGTTGATGTGTCCGTATGTGTAGACGTATCTGTCTGTGTCGATGTGTCTGTCTGTGTCGATGTATCTGTCTGTGTCGATGTGTCTGTCTGTGTCGATGTGTCTGTCTGTGTCGATGT
>CADBRK010000048.1 GCA_902797065.1 uncultured Ruminococcus sp. | reverse complement strand
GTGCGGGGAGCAAAGAACATTCCGTCGTCCTCTTCTCTGTGCATTCCGTAAGGTGTAGAATTACCATTGCCGACAGTTTGGTTATTTGTTATCTTCTCGACGCCCGTAATATCCACAAATGAATCGTTCGATTTATCGCTTAAGAAGCTGATCATTTTAACGCTTGCTCGTTGTGCTACAGGATCGTTAACAGGTGCTTTTTTGACCTCGGGCTGAGGCTGAGGTATTGCAGCAGGCTCAGCAGGTGCCGACGGTGTATTATCACTGCTGTCAAAAGTACCGCCGAAGTCAAGCTCGCTGAGGAGAGATCTCGGTTTTGGCTGCGGTGCAGGTGTTTCCTGAACAGAGGGTGTGTTTGTGTCACTCTCGAAGCTTCCGCCGAAGTCAAGCTCACTGAGGAGCGATCTCGGTCTGGGCTGCACTGCAGGAGTTTCCTGAACTGCGGGTTTATCTGTGTCACTGCCGAAACTTCCTCCGAAGTCAAGCTCACTGAGGAGCGATCTCGGTTTGGGCTGTGCTGCAGGTGCTTCTTGTACTGCGGGTTTATCTGTGTCACTGCCAAAGCTTCCGCCGAAGTCAAGCTCGCTGAGGAGCGATCTCGGTTTGGGCTGTGCTGCAGGTGCTTCTTGTACTGCGGGTTTAGCTGCGTCACTGCCAAAGCTTCCGCCGAAGTCAAGCTCGCTGAGGAGCGATCTCGGTTTGGGCTGTGCTGCAGGTGCTTCTTGTACAGCAGGAGTATCTGTGTCCGTGCCAAAGCTGCCGCCGAAATCCAATTCACTGAGAAGAGACTTAGGTTTTGCTTGTTGTTTTATGGGCTGCTGAACGGGAGCCGAAGATGTATCACTGCCGAAGCTTCCGCTGAAATCAAGCTCACTGAGCAGAGATTTACCGGTTGAAGCGGGTTTGTTAACGCCTGCATCTTTTGGTGAAACGGTGCTAACACTGCCGAGATCAAGCCCGGAGATAGAGCTGCTGCCGACCTGGATCGTCGGGGCCTTTTTGGCTGTTGCATTTGCGTTGATGAACTGCGGCTTTTGCTCGAACGTCTGTGCTGTGTGTTCTTCTTTAATTCCAAGTTCCTTACGATACTGGGCAAAAGGATCTCTTTTGTTCTTCATAAGAAACTCATCCGCAAAAGTAAGCTCTTTTTGTTCATGTATACCGTAATCAAACTTTTGCTCCATCATAGGCTTTGCTTTTGGCGGAGCGGTCATTCTTTGTGTGGAAGCGTTTTTCTGCTGCGGGTTATACTTGTCATACAACTCGGAACTTGACATAGTCTTTTTGCCAAACATCCCGAATCCCTTTTTCTTGTCGCTCTTTCTTTGTTCCGCACTTACCATCTCGGCGTTTTTCAATGCCTGAGACTGGTTCATCTGAGCAACCCGCTTCGAAAGCTGCTGATCCTGGAACGGCGAAGCATGAGATTCTGTACGCTTGAGCAGTGAACTCAGCTGAGACAACGCACCGAAGGTCTTCAGCATATTTACGATTCCTATTGCGACTACTCCGACGCCTATTGCAACTATTGCGAGCCACGCATAAGCATCGAACTTTTCCGAACTGTCAGTCATATTGCCGGTGATTTTAAAATACTTAAAAACACTGAAAACCGTAACGGCAGCACCGATGATTAAAAATAATAAGCTGGTTATAACGGAGCTTTTTATTTCTTCCCTTTGTGCATTGTACATTGCGTTGGCGATCGGACTCAAAGTCGGAACATTTTGCTGAGATTGTTTCTTACTCACACGATTCCCTCCTAATGTTTTCAGATAATTATTCCATATTATTATATAACTTTTTGATGCAAATTTCAATATATATAAAGTTATTTAAGCGGTTTTATCTGTTTTTTTGTTAATTTGAATAAAAATTAGATTGCTTATATGGATTATTCAACTAAAAAAATTTTCAGATAAACTGCATTAATATATGAAGTATTGCTAAATTAAAAGTAAATATAAGCCTGACAGCTCAAAGTGCCGTTATATAGTTTCCGTCGTTTATCGGCGGTTCGCCCGAAGCATTTCTGAAAATCGTCATCGGGGCATATTATGGTATATCTGCGTCCCTTTTGTTTATGAAATACTTTACCCATAGTGCGATAAATCTGCTCTGCCCGGGCAACATCAAGCAGACGTTCGCCGTAGGGGGGATTGCATATGACGGTCGCGAACTCATGATCCTCATGAAAATCTGCAATATCACGGTGTTCAAATGTAATATACTCCGCTACACCTGCAAGCCGGGCGTTCTTCTTTGATATTTCAAGGGCGTTATCATCTATGTCATATCCATATGCATGGAAAGCAGCGTCACGGCGAATGTCGTTTTCGGCATTTCTGCGTTCGGTTATCCATATATCTTTCGGGATCATATCCCATTTTTCTGAGGAGAAACCTCCGTTAATGTTCGGAGCGATATTGAGAGCCTTTAAAGCCGCTTCGATAAGTATAGTTCCCGAACCGCAGAACGGGTCTATCACAATGTGATTACTCCTTACACCCGACAGTTCGCAGAGGGCTGCGGCAAGCGTTTCTTTGATAGGTGCGTCGTTGGATACTGCCCGATAACCTCTTTTATGCAAGGGTCTTCCCGAGGTGTCCAGCATAACGGATACATGATCTTTGAGTATCAGGAATTTTATTTTGTACTCTTCTCCGTTTTCGGGAAAAACATCTTTTTTGTAATCCTTTTTTAAGCTTTCGACAACAGCCTTTTTTATAACAGACTGGCAGTCCGATACACTCATAAGCTTTGACGACAAGCAGCTGCCTGTTACGGGGAATATAGCATCTTCGGGCAGATAGTCGCTCCACTTAACGGCTTTCACAGACTGAAAAAGCTGTTCGAAGCTATATGCTTCAAACCGTGCGATCACCATCAGAATGCGTTCGGCTATTCTCGAACGGATATTAGCTCGTGCAAGCAGCGGAAGATCACCTTCAAAATAAACTCTTCCGTTCTCGGCGGATACGTTCTCGGCGCCTATAAATTTAAGCTCGTTTGACAGCAGCTTTTCCGTACCCATAAGACACGGTGCTGCATATTTGTATTTATTCATTTGATTATTCCTTTCGGCAGAGTATTGATGAAAAAAATCTCTGACCTTATTTATTATACTATAAATCACAGATTTTTTCAATGAATCAAACCGAAAAAAAGAGGGGCAAACCTCATGATTTGCCCCATAAAACACTTATTCGTCTATCTCGGATTCGAGAATTCCGTAATCGCCGTTATCTCTTATATACACAACGGAAACTTTATCGGTATCGGAGTTCAGGAACATAAAGAATTTATGATTGACCATGTTCATACGCAGGATAGCCTCATCGACCGACATCGGCTTGAGGGAAACGATCTTCTTCCTGAATACCTCGTAGGTGAGTTCTTCTGTGATCTCTTCGTCCAACAATTCAGCCTCATCGGCAACGAATGCGTCAAGCGCAGCAGGACGAAGGCGTTTTTCGAGCTTAGTCTTATTCTTACGGATCTGACGTCCGAGCTTGTCGATATTTGTATCGAGTGCGTCATTCATTTCGGGTGCCGAACTCTCAACACGATATACCATTCCGTTATCTCTGATCGTGATCTCAACTGTCTGTCTGTTCTTGTAGAGGTTGACAGTTACCTTAGCTTCTGCTTCCTCGGAGAATACACGCCCGTATTTCTTGAGCTTCTTCTCAACACGCTCCTTGAAGTTATCTCTAAGGTTTACATTTTTTGCTGTATAGGTGATCTTCATACTATCCACCCTTTCTTTGGGACGAAATTTAATAGAAACAGACATAATATCTGTAATCTATGAATTAATAATAACACAAAACAATATAAAAATCAAGTGTTACTTATAAAATTTTTGTATAAATATTACGGTAGTGTATTTCGGAGTTTAACAAAAAAGAGACCGAAGGAAAGTACTTAATCTATCCTTCGGTCGTAGTATATATTGTTATAGTATATCAAGTTTTACCCACATAGCAGGTCTTACACCGTTGTTTGTTGATTTTACCGAGCTTCCGTACAGATCGACATCTCCTCCGTAATCAACATCGGCTGCATAATTCTGATTACATCCCGACGATCTCAGCCACCACCAGCATTTACCGCTCTGGTTGACGTATATACCCTTGCTTCTGGCAAATCCCGTGGGTTTAGCCGTACGGTCACGGTCGTCCTCAAAGTATTTATACATCTCGTCGATACTCAGCAGGAAGATGTGATCCTGCGAAATAATACCGCCGCGTGTTTCATAAAGAGGATTCGCCGGGTTGGTATTATTTATCGGCAGTATACCCGATCGCTGCTGAGGAGTAAATGCAGTGTTAAGAAAATCTTTGTTCAGCCATTTTCTTATATCACTCTGTGCCCAGGTTATATCATCATCGCCTTTGTTGTATGGCATACTGTCGATACATTTGTCGGTGATGAGCAGAGCGATCTTATCGCGTACTTCAAGTACTCTCCATCTGATCGGTACTTTGCTGAGCATCGTATTATTGTAATAGCTTCCGAATTCTACGGTATTATATCCCTTTGAGCTGAGGGCAAATGCGGACGGTATATCATCGTCATCCGTGATGATATCGGAGGGAGTCGGTTCCCACGAATCAAACAGATCGTCAATAGAAACCCACATAGCCGGGCGTATTGCGTTGATACCGTAAACCTTATCGCTGCCGTAGCTGTCTATATCTCCGCCGTAATCTACATCGGCAGCATAATTATCGTGACTTCCGGGTGATCTCAGCCACCACCAGCACCCGCCGTTTTCCGCAACGTAAACGCCCTGGCTGACCGCAAGCTCGGTGGGGTAGAGGATCCTGTCTTCGTCGTTTTTAAAGTATGTATTTGCCTCGTAAATGCTCAGCAAAAATACCCTGTCAACAGTATTGCCGCCGTTTTCTGTGAGGTAAACGGTATTGTCGTTGTTGATAAGCTCGGCCTGAAGAATGGCATTTTTTTCAGATTCCTTGAATGCGATATTGATAAACTCGTTGTTGAGCCACATTCTTAGAGAAGAGCTTTGCCAGGGAGCAGGACCTTCGGACTCGTTGTATCTGCCTGCGTCTATTCCGTAAACGCTGGTTATCAGAGCGCGCCTCTCCTGAATATCGAGAACTCTCCATTCGATAGGTTCTTTGTAGCTGCCGTTCTGCATAAAGTAATGTCCGAAAGCTATCGTACAGCCTACCGTAACGTTGAGAGCTTCTTCTGTGTACGCTTCTTCATCCGAATATTCTTCATGCTCATTGTATGAACCTTCGTCCGTTTGGTTTTCGGTTTGCTTTTCGCTGTCATAATCGGGTGCAGGCAGGTCGTTTATTCTTTCATCATTATAGTATTCCTGCTTTTCTTCTTTAGGCTTTATTTCAACTCTGCTGCTGTATATCAATTCTCCGTTCAGCAGTGTCAGGTCACGAAGCATCTCGTCCATGTTCTTGTAACGGGTATCAACGCTGAACTCACAGGCCTTGAGAATAATCCTTGCAAATTCCTCGGAAGCGTACTTCGGCGGAGGCAGTTTCTCTCCGTTCATACGTCGGTCGATAGCCGTTTCCATGTCGACATTATCGTCCTCAAACGGGAACAAAAGATCGTTCATAAACTGATACAGACAAATACCGAATGAATAAATATCCGCCTGACTGGTGTAATTTACGTCAACATTTGCCTTCGCCATAAATATTTCGGGGGCAAGGTAGCCGTGTGTTCCCGCAAATGTTCGTGTGGCGTCGGTTTTCTTTGAAATATTAAAATCGCCCAGTTTATACAATCCAAAATCATCGACAAAGAAGTTATCGAGTTTAATATCACGGTGAATAACTCCGATATCATGAGCTGTTTTAATGCCGTTGCCGATATTCAGAGCAAGTTTTACTATATTACCTTCGGAGTAGTCGAAAGTACCGTTAGTCATCTTTTCGGTAACGCTGTTGAGGTACTCCATGCGGATGAGATAATAATAACCCTCAAACACTCCGTTGATGTACAGTTCCTTAATGTCTTCTTCTTCGTATGCAACGATATAAGGAGATTTTCTGAGGTTATACATTATTTCTGCTTCTGTTTCGGAGTATTCTTTCTTTTGTTCTATGTAATGTCTTTTACGTTCCTCGTCGATAAAATGCTTTCCGTCGGACGTGATCGGTTCGATCTTCAGCGCCGCAATACTTGTACGTCTTGAACTTCTCTTAGCCTCTACCTTATATACTGCACTGAACGCACCGGAGCCTATTTTCTCTTTGATATACCAATTCTCCCACAAGGGCTGTTTGATCTGTTTTAAGATCTCTTCAATTATATCATTGGTGTTCATTTTGCACAATCCCCTGTCAAATTTTAATCACAATACAGGTTACGTTATCCTCTCCTCCATTTTCGAGTGCTTTATCCACAAGAAGCTGAGCGGGATTATCGCACTCCTGTGAAAGGATCTCCTTTATTTCATCGTCAGTACACATATCGGTAAGACCGTCGCTGCATATAAGCACGGTAATATCCGACGCTTTGATCGGTTTATATGAGAGAGATTTAAGTCCTACCTCTCGTGAGTCCACGCCGATAAAAGATGTTATCACGTGAACGTCGCGGCTGTTCTTAGCCTCTTCCTCCGTATAAATATTTGCCTTGATCTTCTTGTTTGCAAGAGTCTGATCTTCCGTTACCTGAGCAAGCTGATCTCCGCGCAGGGTGTACACTCTGCTGTCTCCGATGTTAAATACGCTGACATATCTTTGATCGGCGCAGACAAGCGCAAGAGTACTTCCGCTGTGAGAAAGCCTGCGGTCTTTGATCATATGGCAAACTCTGTTATTTGCCTCGCTTGAATATTTATTTACTATCTCGTGCAGTTCGCTCTGAAGTGCTGTCTGAAGTGTGGGTGCATATTCCGCAAGGGTATCAACAGCAATAAGCGAAGCCTCTTCACCGAGATCTTCTCCGCCCATACCGTCGCATACAGCAAATACACGGCGTACATTCAAAGAAAATTCGCCGTTTTTCGAGCAGTTTTCAACGGGGCTTGTGCCAAGCTCATCGGCATAATAGTTATCCTCGTTGTTGCTGCGGTAATATCCGAGATGAGTAGCTACAGATATTGCGGCAGTTTTGGGTTCTGCGGTTTCTGCAGCAGTATGACTTGAGTCTTTTGTTAAAAATTTGTGTAATGCGTCGTCCATAATAATACCTCGTTACACTGTAAAATAATCGGTCATAATTTGCCGATTTGTTGTAAATTTATATAAAAACACACTTACAACTATACTAATTATAATTCAAACTTGCATATATTGTCAATAGCATATTTAATAGTTCATTAAATTCTTATTGCCGCTCATGAAAATATTATAGAATTGTAATAAGTCCTAAAAACTATAATTGAAATATATTCAACAATAAATTCGGACAGAAAATGATCTCTTATATTCTATAAATAAATCATTGAAAATTGAGATTGTGAAAAACATGAATGAAAAAGATCAGGATTTTTTGATTTTGTTTTTGTTTTGCACCGTGTTGGTGTTTACACAAAAAATGGGATTGAGCTAAGCGAAATGAGCGGTTAGCTATCGTCAGGATATGACATTTTTTGACATTATAAAACCTCCAATTCGGTGTTTATATATTTACACCTTTTTGGAGGTTTCACAATAAATGGGGAAGTCTCTATTTGAAAGCTATATCGTATGACAAAATGAAAGCGTTAAATGTACTAAAAACTGTGGAGACAATGAAATAAAGAACATTGCCTCCGCAAAAGCGAATTATTCGGTTAATAGTTTGAGATAGATTTTATTAGTATAAAATATGAAAATAAAAACTCTACTTGTGGATCATCCATTTTAAAATAATCTTGGTCTTTATTATAATCAATAGTTGATTCAATTCGTCCATTACCGTTTGTTACCAATATTGCAGATGCTGAATGTTTGTTATCACTCTGTAACCCACCGCTTACAATTTCTCTGTCATAAATGCAATAACCGTTTTTATATGAGTTATTCTTTGTAGAAATATCGCAGCAGTAAAGAAATTGGCTTTGATCTGAATTGCCGGATTTATCAACAATTATGCTGCTCTTTATAAACTCACTGTCGCTTATTTCCTTTGCAGGAATAAAGTAAAGCGGTTCTATGTACAGAGATTCATCACATTTGGTATCTATCGGAATCTTAAAACTATTCTTGCTTAAGATGCTGTTAGAACCGTCTCCTGAAATTATGTTGTATGAGTTAAATATTGTTTCAAATGTTGATGTGTTATGAATATTGTACAGAAGTATTCCGGTGTCTGGATTCTTCATTGATATTTCTATTGACTTGATCTCACAGTATGTACTGTCATTTTCGTTTCTGTATTCTGTTTTAATATCAAACCCGGATAAATCGGATTCCTGAAGTGGATATCCATTCATGTATCCGATAACCTTCGTATTAGAGGCGTCCGTATTAATGTCATTTGTATAAAAGTTTCCTTTTCCTCCGTTCATTATAGCAAATACTTCGTTGCCTACAATATTACCGGTGCCGTGTCCGCCAATATCCAAAACACCGACAAATGATGTTTTATTATACGAAGAAATGTTACCTGTATAATAACCATTGGTTGTTAGCGTATTTGCATCTATCTGCCCAATCTTAAGATTCACTACAGATCCGTTCTCAACTTGATAACCGTAAAATGCTAAAAAGGCTAACAAAGCAACACCGAGAATGATGAAGAGAGCTTTTACGGAAAAAATGTTTTTTCGTTTTTTAGAAGATGACGACTTAGTACTGTTTGATTTGGAGTGGTTGTTTTTGAAATCGTTAATACTAATATCTTTCAATTATAACACCGCCTTAAAAATATATAAAGCATATTGTATCATTATTCAGTATTCTTGTCAATATTAGGTATAAAAAATTTCACGGCAATTTATGCAAAAATTCATGAAGCGCAAAGGGAAAGCTTCTATGACGGAATCCGAGGAAATACAAGTCATTACATTTAGAAAGCCGGGCATAGCTCAGCAGCTCGAACTGAATCTCAATACATTCAAGTTGTTTTGCAAAAGGTGTAAAGATGTTGATTACAATCCTGTCACCGACCGTGTTTATTGCGTAAACTGCCGCGTTGCGATAACGCTGACTCCGTACAAAAAAAGGTCTGCTGTGATACATGCAGAAACACATGGTGGAACAAAACTTTTGACGGAGTTAAGCGTAAGGCAGTCTGTGGGAAGGCGTTTACGTGTACGGAAGAAGAGAACTGAAGTGTTGCTGCTGCGAGTGCTGTATTAACAATAGGTATAGGGGAGATAGGGTGAGTTTGGAAATCCCCACGTCAAAATGGCATAGTATTTTGTCAGGCACAAGGAACTTTGCCGCTTTTGTGCCCTGACTTTTTTTGAAAAAGGTTGATATTCCATACTCGGATATGGTAAAATATTAGTATAGAACTAAAGAAAGCGAATTTTGATGACAGCGTGCCAGCTGATGTTTCGTCTCAATAAGGAAATGGTTTCTTTATAATTCCTAAGAGCCTGTTAAGAAATAATTTGCACATTATAAAAAGGAGTATATATAATGCAAAATAATGAAATAACTTTGCCGGAGGAACTATATAGTGTTTTAGCAGACTTTCTAAATAAAAAGAATAATATAGAGGTACTTAACAGCATCAGGGGTGAGTACGGCGTTCTCAACTGCCTGATCGATATGGAAGACGGTGCTTCGGCAGGAGAATTGGGTAAGAAGCTTCATGTCGTTCCGGGAAGGATCGCAGATATTCTTAACAGTCTGGAGCAAAAAGAATTGATAGTCCGTGAAAGGAGCGAAAGCGACAGAAGAGTTGTCAAGGCTCATATTACCGAAAAGGGCAAACAAGTTTCTATCGAAAAGCGTACTGAAATACATAATAACTACAAAGGTCTTTTTAAGATTTTGGGCGAAGACGACGTCAGAGAGTTGATACGTCTGCTCAAGATAGTATTGTCTTATTACCCCGATGAAAATGATGAAAAATAAGCATTAAAAAGCATTAAAAATAAAAATATTTTTCCGCATCTTTGGCAATTTTGTCAATTGAAATCAGCGGAATAATGCCGTATAATTGTTTCGCAATATGAAATGTTCGTGTTGCGAAACTTACATAAAATATCGGAGAAAATTGGCGAAAACAAGAGACAAAAAACAGAAAGGTGATCGATATGCAAAAGAATATTGGCGGCATTATTCGTGAGTGTTATCCCTTGACCCCGGCACAGCTGGTTCACATTTTTACACTGAAATACAGCCCGACGCAGGAGATCGTCAACATTGGTACGGGTCAGTACCTTCAGACCAAGCTTAATGTAGCGGCTCTTCGTGAAGCGCTCAACAGAGCAGTAGAAAGATGTGAGTCTATGAGAATGAGGATCTGGAAAGATCCCGATACAGACGAGATGTGGCAGTACATAGAGCCATATCAGAACGAGTATTTCGAATATTACGATTTTTCCGAATGGCAGGAGGATAAGGTCACAGAAGTTCTGACAAAATGGACTTCACAGCCCTTTGACACCTTCGGCGGCAAGCTTTCCCGTATTGTTATTGTATCTCTTCCCAACGGCTATAACGGCTATTATTTCAATGTTCACCATGCTTGTATGGATTCGGGTTCGGTTATTGCTTTTGCAAAGGATGTTATGGAGATATACAGCAGCCTTTTGTACGGCTTACCGTATCCGAAACCAATGACGTCATATATCGATTCTGTTAAGAAAGATCTCGAATACGAGGGCAGCCGCAAGCAGAAAAGAGATGAGGAGTTCTGGCATAAGCAGCTTTCAATGCCGGAGCCTATTTACACGGATTACAGAGGCAAGGACAAGCTTCTGGAGTACAGGAAAGAAAGCGGCAACCCCGATCAAAGATTCGGTATGCTCACAAGTTCCAACGGTGACGGCGCTACCATTACATATGAACTTGACGTTGATTCAACAAACAAGATCCTTGATTTTGCACACGAACACGACCTTCCGGTCAGCGCGGTTATCCTTCATGCGATAAGAACAGTTCTCTCGAAGTTCAACGAAGAAGAAACAGACGTTACAATCAGAGATTTCGTCAGCAGACGTTCAACACTTCTTAATAAGAAGTGCGGCGGCGTAAGAATGCACTGCTTCCCTCTCAGAACAATTATGCCTCTCGACACAACAGTTCTCGAATCGATGAAGATTATCAAGAAGGCTCAGGAAGAGTTGTTCATCCATGCTGACTATTCGACACTTAAATATATGGCCGAAACGAGAGAACGTTACGGTGTTGCTCCCGGCGGCAGCTATCACAGCATGAATTTTACATATCAGCCCGCAACACTCAACAGCGTTGTACCTTACCTCAAAGATATCGGCTTTAAGAGCAGATGGTACAGCAGCGGCAAACAGCCTCAGCCGATGTATATTACGGCTATGCACAGACCCGGCGACGGCGGTCTTAACTTCTTCTTCGGCTATCAGAAAGACTGCGCTACTCCCGAACAGATCGAATTCCTCTACTACTTCACGGGCAGAGTTCTGTTCAGAAGTATCGAGAATCCGGATAAGACACTTAAAGAGATTATAGATATGACCTGATAAACAAACAGTATATTTATCTGACGAGTTATTTGATATGAGGTGTTTTTATGACTGATATATTTGAAAAGATGAAAACTATAATATGTGAGTATGTTGAGGTGGAACCCGAGGAAATTACCGAGGAATCACGCTTTATTGAGGATCTTGGCTTTAATTCATATGATGTTATGTGCATGATGGGTGATGCCGAAGATAATTTCGATATTGAGATCGATCAGGAAGAGGCCGTAAAGTGCAAGAATGTCGGTGAATTCCTTGACTATATCGGAGGACTTGTAAATGAGTGATCTTAAGACTCTGAAAGATCTGGTTTACAGAAGCGCAGAGCTTTACAGCGATATTGCTTTCCTTAGAGAGTATAAAAAAAAGAAGTTTATCGACGTAAGCTTTTCTCAGTTCAAAAGCTCATGCGACAGCGTTGCTGTGTGGATTCAGAAGTATTTCTCGGAGAAAGTACATATCGCAGTGATCGGCACAACTTCATCGGAGTTTCTTACTGCATGGTTTGGTATCCAGTGCAGCGGTAATGTTTCTGTTCCGATAGATACATCGAACAATGTCGAAAAGATCGCTGATGAGATAATGCGTTCCGACAGTGTTGCCGTGTTTCTCGACGACAAGCATGTTGACGATATACCGCTGTTCAAGAAGGTATGCCCCGGTGTTAAGTGCTTTATTCATTTGAATAAAAAATGCGACGATATGCTGTTTTTGGGCGATATCATCGAGGAATATAAAGATCAGACCCCCGTCGGCAATGTGAACGAGGAGGATATTTCCGCTATACTCTTTACATCGGGGACGACCGGAGTAAGTAAGGGCGTTATGCTTACACATGCTAACCTGATCGACAACACTACCTGCCAGGAAAACGAAGCGACCAAGGGACAAAAGATCCTTTCGGTGCTGCCGATACACCATGTTTACTGCTTTACTTGTGATATTCTTTGCAGCCTGTATTATGGTGTTACTGTTTGCATCAACGATTCTCTTATGCATATAGTGCGCAATCTGGCTGTTTTTAAGCCGAATTACGCTACATTTGTTCCGATGATTGCCGGAACGATACTCAACAAAATGCAGCTTGCTGCCGAAAAGAATCCCGATAAGCTCGCTATCGGAAAGCAGGTATTCGGTGATGATTTCGAGATACTGTATTCCGGAGGGGCTTACCTCAGCCCCGATATCATAAACGGTTACAGGGAGTTCGGCATAGAGATCGCACAGGGTTATGGAATGACGGAGTGCTCTCCGAGAATATGCACAGGTGTTCGTGATTGTCCCAAGACTGAATCTGTGGGTAAGATCGTTAACGGCTGTGAGGTTAAGATAGTGGACGGCGAGATCTGGGCGAAGAGTAAGTCTGTCATGAAGGGGTATTACAAAAACCCCGAAGAAACAGCCAAATCGCTTACACCCGACGGCTGGCTGATGACGGGTGACCTCGGTTATAAAGACGACGACGGTTTTCTTTATATCACCGGAAGAAAGAAAAATCTTATCATTCTGTCTAACGGTGAGAACGTATCTCCCGAAGAGCTTGAAAATCAATTTGCTTTTTTCATGCCGATCAAGGAAATGGCGGTATACGCCGAAGACGGAATCATTATGGCTCAGATATATCCCGATCCCGATTATAAGTCCGATGACATTCAATCGGAGATTATGGCTAAGGTGGATGAGGTGAACGAAACATTTCCTCAGGCTAAGCGTATAGTCAAAGTTATCTTCAGAGACAGAGAGTTTGTAAAAACAGCGTCCAAGAAGATTATAAGAGCAAAAATCAACGAATAATAGTATATCCGGCAAAACCGCAGAGGCTGTTCTGCGGATTTTGCTTTTATAGGAGTTGCTTATATGAGCTATTTTATATTAGAAAGCGGAGAGAAATTGTACTATGAGGATTGCGGCAGCGGAGAAGATACTGTTGTTATGCTGCACGGCTGGACGAGTTCTCATTTTATTTTTTCCCGTCCTGCTGCCGAGTTGAGCGAAAAAGCAAGATGCATAATCTATGATCACAGAGGTCACGGCGGCAGCAAGTATGCAAATAAAAGTATTGCCACTATGGAAACACTTGCTAAAGATCTTTATGAACTTATAACGGGGCTTGATCTGAAAAATATCACGCTCGTAGGCTGGTCGATGGGCGCAGGCGCAATCCTCAATTATGTCAGACTTTTCGGCTGCGAGAGATTGAAACAGATAGTAATATGCGATATGACGCCTAAACAGATGAACGACGAAAACTGGAAGCTGGGTTTGTATAAGGGGAAGTATACGAAACAAGACAGGGAGAACGATGAGAAGAAAAGTTCATTTTCCCAGTATAAAAAATTTGTATTGGCAACTGCACCGAGCCTTTCAAAACTTCCGCGAATTATCCTTGGCAGACAACTGCTATTGCGGCTTATGAAATGCGATCTCTCTGTAATTCGCAGTCTTGCCGAATCAATGCAAAATCAGGACAACAGAGACGCAGTCGGGAAAATATCGGTACCGTTCCGATATTTTTACCCCGATCCCGGCTCAATATTTTCACCCGAGCTTGAAAAGTGGTATCGTCAAAACATAAAGACAGATTACAAATCGGTAAAGTTTCCCGACAGTACGCATATGCTGATCGCCGAACACCCTGCTATGTTTGCAGAAGAAATAGGAAAACTGCTGGGATAACACACCCTTTCAATGAAATTATCAATTCACATCAGCTGTTCTTTGGAAAAATTGTCTATTGAAAAAACTGGTGATTTAAGGTAAAATTATTTCGTAATATAAATTATTCGTATTACGAAATATTTATGAAAGGAGTTTTTACGATGGGAAACAACGTAAAAAACTGGGGTTACGAAGCAGTATTTTACCAGATCTATCCTCTCGGAATG
>CADBRK010000047.1 GCA_902797065.1 uncultured Ruminococcus sp. | reverse complement strand
TGTCGGAACGTCCGCCGCCCTGACCGTCTGTGCTGCCGTTCTTCTTGAATGTAGCTTTCTTTGTCATCTCGCCCTTTGTGGGGTGTGTATATGTGAGTGTAACCTCAACCGTGTCGCCCGGATATGATGCGTCGCCGATAGTTACCTTGTCGCCGTTCTTAACATTTACCTTCTTGATGCCGTCGATCGTGAGAACTGCGGAGTCAACGCCTTCGAGAGTAACTGTTACTTCCTGGTTTGTATCGAATGAAGCTTCGCCGGAAACCTTAGCCTTAACGGAATCGGACTCGCCCATTTCGAGGAGGATAGTGCCGTGTGCGCCGCTGTTTACCGTTACCTTGCCGCCCGATACATCGTAAGACTCTTCGTCATACCAGTTCTTGAGTGTTGCGCCGTCTTCGAATACGCCCGTTACGTCTATAGTAACGCTTGAGTTAGCGTCTGCGTCTACAACTGCAACGATCTTATCCGTTACGCCGTTCTTGTCGTATGTTCTGCCGAATGCAGTACCGCTTGTGGATGTAAGTGCAACGTTAGCGCCTGCGCCGACTGCAATATGGTTGTTACGGAATGTGCCGACCTTCTGCCAGTGAGCAAGAACGTCTTTATCCATAGAATCCCAGTTCATGTCGCTTCTCAGGCAGTGACCTGCTTTGTAGCTGTCGTCTTCGGGAGATGTGAGCTTAGGTCTGTTTGTTTCGTCGCCGTAGAAAATCTGAACGCCGCCCGGGAGCATAAGGAATGCAGAACCGAGGTGATACAGGTCATCTCTGGCAAGAGTTGTATCGTGTGATGAAAGATAAGAAAGAACATTGAAGCTGTCATCTGTGTTGATCTTTCCTGCGTAGTCGGCATAAACGCCTGCAACCTTACCCGGAGCAAGGAGTCCGCCGCCTGTGCACTCAAAGTTGATCATCGAGTCAAAGCCGCCTGTGGTGTAATAATCGTCCTTGCCCGAGCCATGATCCCAATGCTCGCCTGTCATCCAGAACGGGAGATCATCGAGCTTCTTGTCGGGGTTAGCCGATTTCCAGTCTGCAAGAGCCTTTGTACAAGCGTCTTTAAGCTGTTTCCAGTCCTTCTTCTCAACGTGCTTTGCGGTATCGCAGCGGAAGCCGTCAACGCCGTATTCTCTTACCCAGTCTGCAAGCCATGATGAAATGAAGCCTGTTACGGTATTCGATGTGCCGTACTTCGACTGCTTGGCTGCAAGAGTACCTTCTTTTGTCCACTTTGTCACAAGGATCGGAGGAATTCCAACCTGTGTTGTAGATTCTGTTTTAAAATCCGGAAGACCTTCAAGAGCTCTTGTTAAGTCGCTGCCGCTTTCATCCTGTGTATAACCCGGAAGACCCGATCTGATCCAGTCCGAACCCCACCATCTGAGCCAGTCTTCTGCGGAGGACTTATAATCTACGAACGAATGATAATTTGCGAAATCGCCGTTGTTATACGTAGACTCCCAGCCGCTGGAGAGAGTACCGAAATTATACTCGCTCATATCCTGGAGGGTATTGTAGCCTGCATGGTTCATAACTATATCCATGATGATACGGATACCATGCTTATGAGCCGTGTCAACCATCGTCTGGAATTCTTCTCTTGTACCGAAGTTAAGATCGGGTTCGGTATAGTCGAGAACATAGTAGCCGTGGTATGAATAGTGAGCAAAGTTGTTGCCCAGGCAATAGCCGTGTATCTGCTCGTACGGAGCCGAGATCCAGATTGCATTAACTCCGAGATCGTCAAAGTAGCCTGCCTCGATCTCCTGTGTGATACCTGCGAAGTCACCGCCGTGGAATGTTGCAAAGTCGCTGCCGGCAACCGTCTTCATACGTCCGTATGAGTTGTCGTTTGCAGTGTTACCGTTCTTGAATCTGTCGGTAAGCAGGAAGTATACCGTAGCGTTGTCCCACGAGAATGTGGCTGCGTCTGCGGAAGATGTGTTCACTGTTACCTGAGCGCCCGAATCTGCGGTGGTCTGTGTTGCGGCATAGGCAGGCGAAGCAACGCTTGCGAGTAAAGCAACCGACAAAATCGCAGACAATAAAGCCTTTGGATGTTTCATTTTACTCTCCCTTTCAGTAATTAATTGATGATATTTAGATGTCCGGGCGCAAGTTCAAGCACCCACTATTACTGTTTAATTTTAACATATATAATTTACATAATCAACTACGTTTTATTAATAAACTTTAATTTTCTTTATTTTCGTTTATTTACACATAAAGCAAAAAGCAAATTTATCGAAATCAACAATATAATTCACTCAGTCTTCACACAATTTCCAATACTGCACACATACCGCCTCTTTTGCCGTTTGTGGCACGGTGAGACCATATCAGATCATGGTTACAGCGTGTACATACATCGCTTACAGTAATGTTACTTTCTCTCACTCCCTCACGCATAAGTAACTGTTTGTTTGTCTCCAGAAGATCGATCATATACTTGCCGTTTCCCTTCGGAAAAACTATTTTTTCCGTATTAAGTCCGAGATCAACAAACCTCTTCGCAACGGGTTCGTCAACTTCATAGCAGCATTTTGATATAGCGGGGCCTATCGCCGCTCTGATGTCGGCAGGGTCTGTCCCGAACTCCTCGGTCATTCTTTTTACGGTAATCCCTGCGATCTCCCCGACGGTTCCCCGCCACCCTGCGTGACATGAGCCTATAGCATGGTTTTTTGTGTCGGCAAGCATAACGGGCGTACAGTCCGCAAAGTACGTCACCAAAGCCACTCCGCTCTCGTTTGTGATCAGCCCGTCCACGCTTTCCATATCCTTCGGGCGATATATCCCGATACCACGCTCGGACTTTGTAACTCTGCGCACAAAAGTATTGTGATCCTGAGACGAAGCCACAAGGTTATAATATTCCGTGCCGATAGCCGCGCAAAGCCTGCGGTAGTTCTCGTGAACGTTTTCGTCATTGTCCCCTCTGCCAAACGACATATTCATAGACGTAAATTCGCCCGAGCTGACTCCCCCGAGCCGTGTCGAAAAAGCGTGATTTATAAAATCTATCTTCTCAAACTCCTTGAAAGTCAGGTATGCCAAAGCGTTTTTGAAATGCAAATTCATTGTTTCAGAATTAAAAATCATGTTATCATTCTCCTTTAGAAATATAGTGCTCGTTTTTGCGATTATAATATTAAGAGGATTTAAGGAGGTCATGCTTATGTCATACAGACTGTTCGGCAAGAATATCCCCCCGGACTGCTCATACTGCGAGTACTGCGTCGAGAGTATGGACGGAGCGCAATTCTGTACAAAGAACAAAGCGATCATAAACGGCAAATGCAGGAAATTCTCCTATGACCCGTTACTCAGGAAGCCGTTCAAGCCGCCTGTACTGCCGAAGTACAATCCCGAGGATTTCGAGCTTTGACCCCTCAGTTTAATATTATCACTAAAAAGAAAAAACTTCAATTAATTTTTTCTTTTTTTCCAAATAGATATTGCTATATTACAAAATCACTGTTACAATATATATTATATTTACAAGACTGCCGTTATCATTTTCGGGCAGCCGGACATTTACACTTTGAAAGGAGGAGCCACAATGGAAACTATAAAAAGCTGCATGGCATGTCCTCACAAATGCGGCGCAAAGAGAACGCTGCTTGAAGGAAACGGCTTTTGCGGCATGGGTTTGCAGCCGAAGGTTGCAAGAGTTGGCCCTCACTACTGGGAAGAGCCGTGTATCAGCGGCAGCCGCGGCAGCGGCGCAATATTTTTCAGCGGGTGTACGCTGAAATGTGTTTTCTGCCAGAATTACGAGATCAGCGTAAACCACGTCGGAACATTTATTACCCCTCAGCAGCTTGCAAACTGCTACCGCAATCTCGAAGATCAGGGCGTACACAACATTAACCTTGTGAGTGCCAGTCATTTTATCGAAGCCGTGATCGAAAGCTTCAAAATATACCGCCCGAAAATACCCGTGCTGTATAATTCGAGCGGATACGAAACGGTAGAGAGCCTTAAGCGTCTTGAGGGATATATAGACATATATCTCCCCGACTTTAAATACAGCGACAACAGACTCGCAGAAAAGTATTCAAGCGCATACAACTACTCAAATGTTGCGCTTGCCGCCATTAAAGAAATGGTACGCCAGACAGGCAAAGTGAAATTCGATAAGGACGGCATAATACAAAGGGGTACTATCGTGCGTGTTCTGGTACTCCCCAACCACACAAAAGACAGTATCGCCATACTCAACACGATCAGGGCATATTACGGAGACAGTGTTCTCGTAAGCATAATGGGGCAGTATGTTCCCACGGGCGAAGCATACAAATACCCCGAGATCAACCGCAAGATCACTCAGGAGGAGTATGACGAGGTAGTCGATCATGCAATAGAGCTTGACATGGACGGCTTTATCCAGGAGCTTTCTGCGGCGGACGAGGAGTATATTCCGAGCTTTGACTGTTCAAGCTCCGATTATTTCAGCTACAACAGTACACATTGACAGTCTACGGATCAATCTTCGATATGCAGAGAAGGATCATAAGAAAAATCCTCATCGAGCATTATTTCTTCCTTCTCCCCTATGTCCTCCTCACAGAAATATTCTACATCGTAATAATAATTCTTATCATCGACGGTTTTATCTATAATTCTGTCGATGATTTTTTTGTCGCTGTACGAGAACAGTTCGCAAAGCGCTCTTTCGGCAGAGAATCGCTTTTCAGCAAGCTTCTCCCCGACGTCCTCGCTGCTCGTTTCGAGATAAAAAACATGTTCCTTTATCAAAGACACAGGAGCGGTTTTCCCTTTAAAATCAAGTGATGATTCGGAAAAAAAGCTGATCTTATCCGCGTCGGCTCTTGTACATTTCAATTCAAGCGGAAGTTTAAACCCGAAAAGGTCTGCATTTTGACGGGTAACACAGCTGTCCTCGTATTTTGAATACGTTATGCGCTTTGGAACGGAAAATCTCTCTTTATGTTCCGTTTTTGCAAGGACAGCACCCTGCGCCGTGTCGAGTATCGTTGAACCCAGGTCTGTCTGCACAAATCCGCCTATAAGCAGATTTCCCTTTGTAACTGCGTCTCCGCCGTTTACGTACGCCATACCCTTCTGTACATCGGCGCGTATCACCTGCCCGTCGCATTTCGCTACGATATTATAGTGTATATCTTTGTTTTCGGTTGTGTCTTTTGCGCTTTCGGTAATCTTCACCTCGGCGGTACTGCCGTCTTTGTTAAGCGTTATCCACGATACGTCGCCGAGAGCGAGCATAGCTTTTGTCTGTATATTTCTAAGGCTGTCGAAATGTCCGTATGCGCCCTCATAAACTCCGAGTTCCTCCATGACCTCTTTTGCACGGCTGTACGAAATACCCTCAACGCCGTAAATATCGACATACCATATAAACCTCGACAACAGAGTAAAGATAAGCACAAAACACACCGCGCCTATCGGAATACCGACTCTTTTTTTATTTCGTATCAAGAAGAACGGCAGACCGTGCTTGCGGATTATATGCACTTTTACGTTTTTTCTGCGGGAAAGCTTACAGATGTACTTGTAGTTCAGCGCAAGGGTACGGCAGCAAAGAACGCCCTCACAGCTTTTCACGTTCCACACCGACACGCCTTTTTCGGTCAGCAGATTGACAAAAGCTTCGGGCATGCTTCCGCTGATCGAAAAATCAATGTACCCTCTGGCAAAACGCAGTATCTTCATCATACTTATTTCCACTCCTCGAATTCTATCCTGTTGATATATCCGTCAACCATAACAGCGGTAGTGCTTAACAGACTGATGATAAGCTCCGTACCGTATGCGGAGATCACGCCTTCCGATGTTTTTATCCTGATACAAATATCCGTATATTCCGCTAAGCCTTTGCACCCCTCAACGGTGAGATGTCTGTTGCTTTGTATCTGAGTGACGGGTCTGTTGGTCAGCTCAAAGGGTACAATATCACGCAAATCTTTTTCGGTATTCATGCTATCCCTCCATCTGCGTAATTATATGACCGTAAGAATAAATTAATGCAGGTATACTTCTCTGTTCACGTACATACATATTTGTATCGGCTTAACGGAAAGGAAGTATCATATTGAAGAACCGAACTTTGAAAACCGACAGGATGTCTGTATTTACCGTAAGCATACTGTTTCTGCTGTTATGCTTTGGTATGACGGCAGAACCGAAGATCGCAAGCAAGGGTACATACGACGGGCTGGAAACATGCATAAACATACTTGTGCCTTCGCTGTTCCCCTTTATGTTCCTGTCGTCGTTTGCGGTCATGTACGGCATATCGCAGCGTGTCGGCAGAATATTCTCAAAGCTAACCGAAAGTTTGTTTGCGCTTCCGAGCGAGGCGGGCGTGACAATATTTCTGAGTCTTATCGGAGGTTTCCCGGTGGGAGCAATAGGAATAAACTCTCTGTACAAACATGATATAATCACAAAAGCTCAGGCGCAGCGTATGCTTTGTTTCTGCGTTAATTCGGGACCCGGATTCCTGATAAGCGTAGTCGGGGCACGACTCTACGGCAGCGTTAAAGTCGGGGTTATCCTCACAGCGGTACAGGCAGCGGTAAGTATACTAACCGGAATAATACTCGGGCAGATAGCCAAAAACAAAGAACCGATCGTGAAAAAGTCCTCCTCATCACAGAAACACAAGTCATTTTCCGACGCATTTGTACACTCATGCAAAAGCGCCTGTGCAAGCACTGCGATGTTATGCTCGATGGTTGTACTGTTCTCATGCTTTACGGAGCTTGCGGAATACTATTTCAAATTCGGGAACGATTCGACGATCGGCATAATAATCCGCAGCGTATGCGAGGTAACCGACGGCTGCACCGCCATAGCAGATAACCGTCTGCCGATATACTATGCCGCGATGTGCGCAGGCTTCGGCGGGCTTTGCGTACATTTTCAGATTTTCTCGGCAGTGTCCGACATAAACATAAATAAACCGAAGTTTATCCTTGCAAGAATTGCGTGCGGCGTATTCTGCGCTGCGGCTGTGTTTATCATCTGCAGAATACTGCCCTTATCTTCAGACGTATTCTCAAATACAGAGGATACCTCTTTTAGTATTTCCTCTGTCACCTATTGCTCAAGCGCAGCATTTCTTGTGACGATCATAGCCTTCCTGATATGCACAAGCGGGCTGTTTTACAGTTCCGGTGAATAGCACAATGCAAACAGGTGATATTAAACCGCTTTTGCCTTTGATAATCTACCGTAACTATGGTACACGGTACGCAGGACGTTATTTACCCGACGGTACTTTATTTCCGGCGATTATTGCACGCTTTTTGTTAATATGCAGATAATTTTTCATATAGATTATTCTCTGTCGGTTGATTTTTTTGTTTAATTGTATTATAATTTGAATATCGGAAATATGAGAACCTCTGCGCGGTCTTACGTCACGATCCAGAAAGCTAACGTGGATCATGACGTGATTCGGTTCGGGTATAACAAACGTCGATGTCCCCCGCCTCTATAGGCGGCGGGTTCCATACGTCCGTCGGTGGTGGATTAAAATCCCCCACCGACGCCCGCAGGAGCTAAAGCTCCCCGACGTTTGTTGACGTCGTCGCTCGCTCCAATCAAGCAAGCTTGTTGGAGCTTAGCTCCTCGTTTAATGATTCGGGAGATGATAAAATGGATAAAAGAACTTTTTGTGCTGCAATAATAAAATTCACTATGGGTCTTATAATAATCTCATCTTTGATTTTTATTCCTGCAGGAACACTGAAATTCCTTGACGGCTGGATTTTCGTCGGCTTGCTTTTCATACCGATGTTTATCGTAGGGATAATACTGATGTTCAGAAATCCCGAATTACTGAAAAAAAGGCTTAACGCAAAAGAAAAAGAAGACGAACAGAAATCTGTTATTCTTCTCAGCGGTATAATGTTTATTGCGGGATTTGTCATTGCCGGGCTTAACTTCCGTTTCGGGTGGTTCATTCTTCCCCGTTGGGTTATGATCGTCGGTGCGGTTTTATTTACATTATCGTACATAATGTACGGTGAAGTGCTCAGGGAAAACACATACCTTTCGAGAACTGTCGAAGTCCAGGAGAACCAGAAGGTAATAGATACGGGGCTGTACGGTATCGTGCGTCACCCGATGTACTCGGCAACGATAATACTATTCTTATCTATACCGCTGATACTGCGTTCTGTTTTGTCGTTTGTTATCTTTCTGATATATCCTTTCATCATAGCAAAACGAATCGCAAACGAAGAAAAGGTGCTCGAAGAAGGTCTTGAGGGGTACTCCGAGTATAAACACAAAGTCAAGTACAGAATAATTCCGTTTGTTTGGTAAGCTGTGACAGCAGTTTTTTTCAAAGGCTTTGAAATATTAAAACCGCCTTGATACACATATGGTTCAAGGCGGTTCGTTTTTATTTATAGTAATAATACCAGTTACCGTTAAAATCTCTGTCGCACTCTTCCTGAGAAGCAAAGGTGCAGTCCTTTATACCCTCGTCGGGGTATTTATGCGCAAGCAGTCTTGCTTTGTGATAATCATTGATCTTTTCGGTAAGTTTGCTGTCAACAGCGTCGGCAAGCGCCTTATCCGTCGAAAAAAATGTACGATACAAAATAATTTTCCGGCTCGATATACGCACCGAACTCTACTGACGCATATATCTCTTTAAACTTTTCCGATACCTCTTTGCTCACCGTTCTGATAATTTCCTGCCATTCTTTATTCGTACCCATAT
>CADBRK010000046.1 GCA_902797065.1 uncultured Ruminococcus sp. | reverse complement strand
GGGAGCTTTAGCTCCTTCGGCTGGGAGCCGTCCCCGACGGGCGTCGGTGGGGGATTTTAACCCACCACCGACGGACGTATGGAACCCTTAGCCTTACGAGGCGGGGGACATCGACGTTTGTTATATATTTTTACAGCTCGGAAGCAGGTATTATTCAAACGATACCCTGAACTCCATCGAATCGACACTGTGACCGAGTTTTACCATATCTCCTGCCTGAAGATCTGTGCAGCCGCCCTCTCCGAGGTCTGTATCGTCTACAAAAGTACCGTTCGTCGAGTTGTTATCCTGAATATACCACTGACCGTTATTAATGAAAACAGTACAGTGGAAACTGCTTACACGCGGATCCTTTGAGAGGAACTCCGACTCTCCCGCCGATCTTCCCAGCATGAAGGGTCTTTCTATAACCATTTCGGGAGTGATCATAAACGAATGCACACCGTATCTTACGGCTGTGAAAACAATGCTTTTTACGGAATAATCATATTCATCCATCTCGCCGAGACGGAAAGACCAGTCTTTTCTCTCGGGCATACCGGCAGGCTGTTCGTCCGCTTTGGCAGGTTCTTCGTTTGCGGGAGCGTTCTCCGCAGTTGTATCTGCATCGGGAGCAGGCTCTGCGGTTTCATTGTCAAAATCGGCTTCATCGGCAAAGAGATCGTCAAGCAGACTTACAGGTTCTTCTACTGCCTTCGGCTCTTCTTTGATTTCTTCTTTTTGTTTTGTCGGTTCCGGCTTTACCTCTTTGGGTTCTTCCTTAATCTCTACCGGTTCTTCCTTAATCTCTTTGGGTTCTTCCTTTACCTCTTTCGGTTCTTCTTTCTCCGGGGCTTTGGGCTTCGGAGTATTTTCCGTATAGAGAACGGGTTCGACCGAAGATATTTTAGCTTTTGCGCAGCTGAAGCACCTTTTTACGGGTAATTTTACTCGTGCCGTATAGTTATCCTTGCCGCACATGGGGCACTTCTGTACATAAAACTCCAGCTCTTCATTGAACGTGCCTCTCTGTTCGGGAGTCAGAGTATCTATGTCATAAAGACTCTGCGGCAAGTAGGAAATATCCTCTCCGCATACGCACTCATCAACCGAAATATCATTTACCAATCCGCAATCGGGACATTTTCTGCCGGGTATTTTAATCATTTCAAGACCTCCTGTTATAAAAAGTTCCCCTGTTTCAAGTTGTTCTCTGCTTGTTGTGTTAATTTATTTTTTAGAATAATAATACTTATCCCTTATTATACACTTTTTTACGAAATACGTCAATATATTATGGAAAAATTAGAAAAAAAGCTGTATCAAACAAAGATCAATCGGGTATTTTTATCCTCATAATACCGTCTTTATCAATACTCAGAGTCATGCCCTGAATGTATTTCTTATAAAAATTCTGTTTTTCTGCGTCCGATATATCCATTCTCAGCGTAGTAAAAATATCATCGGTAAGCTTTTTGGTGTCCACCTCGACAAGCGGCTTCATTCGGGATTCAAGCTCATTATGAAGCACCGCTGTTTTAAACTGCTTAATATTTCCCGTACAGAAATCGTCTATCGAACAGTAATACGTTCCGTTTTCGATCAGCGCATTTTTAATATCGGGACCGCATTTTGAGTACTCTATCATTACTATAAAATTAGCAAGCGGCAAAGACGAGATCAGCCCCCAGAAATCCGAGTCGCTCGAACACAGTATAAAAGACGAAATTGCGTCTCGATAGAACGACGCCGATACTCCTGCGCATATCTTCATATCTACCAGCGATTTGTTTTCCTTGATCCTGTCCACAAGAATATATTCCACGGGGATCGACGTTATCTTCTGCAAGAATGACCATGCGCGTGTGGTGTGAACATCGTCGTAAAGCATGATCTTCTTGATATGTGATATTTCGTCTCTGTCAAGCTGAGTGAGAACGGACGCCAGCTTATACGCGTCGGAATTCTCGCAGTCCACAACAATGACCGTAGACGTATTTTTCCTGATAAAATCATAGATATTCGTTTTTACGCTTTCGCTTGCGTCTTTGACCTTAGAAAAATCGTAAAAATCATCGCCGTTTTGTTTGTAAAGTATTTTCAGAAACCTTTCATCATTATACAGAATATTTCCTGCTTCCTGCGGGATCCAGTGAATATATCTCGTAAACGGATAGCTGTTTCGGTTATGGCTGAATTTATTTGTTTCAAATTTAATTACGTCGTCGCTCTGACCCTTCGGGATCACAAACAGGTTTTTTATATAATCCCACTTCACCCATTCGGGGAAAAGCTCCTTTACCTCGCCGATCTTCTGAGCGATGAGATTGTTCATATCGGCAATATACCTTGTAACTCTGTAATTTGCTTTGATAATATTAATATCAAGCTTCTGAAGTGTTTTAATGTCCTCTTTGAATACCTCTTGTCTGTCAAGGTTTTTCAGATCGAAAACTATGCTTCTCTCCGTATTGGAAAAATTAAGCATAAGATTGGTTCTCACATTGCAGAGTGTGCGTATTGCAAGAGCGCTTTTGTCTTTTTCAAGCTTTTCAAACAGATCGGTATAATTCGGGTTGTAATTCACAAGCAGTTCCATTTTTGTCCCGATAAGATACGCCACAGTAAGAGATACATGTTTCTGCACAGACTGATAGTAGATACTGTTGTCATTCTCAATTTCCATAAGTCCAACTCCTTTGATTGTATTCATATCGTATTATATCATAAAAAAGAATTGAACGCAACACGAAAAAATGTACATATCGTGAATTTATCAGAAAATCTTTTGCCTAAAAAAGTGTGTTTATCAAGTTTATTGACGAAAAATCAGAGTCGGAATAATAAGCCTCCTTCATTACTTCAACGTTTTCAAAGGAATGCTCTATCTCTCTCGAATACTTCTCGTAAATAAGCACACGTCTGTCAAAATCGTTCTCCGCATGATAATACGCAGTCAGAGAAGATATAACAGCATAAGCGCAGAAAATGCTTTTTACGCATGACAACACATCTTCGTCGGCGATCGCATTGAGATAATATCTGTGCAGATAATAAAGCGACAGCTTAACAAACTCATCGTTTATCTTTTCATCGGGGATAAGCCTGCTGTTGCGCGCCTTCTGAATGTCGCATAAAAATTCTTTATCCATAATATCGAGACGTGAAACAAGCTCAAAAACAAATCCGTTATCGCAGTGTTTACCCTCGGGCAGTTCAAACTCCACATCGGACAGCAGCGATATATCCGTATCTTCGCAATACAGCAGTTCCTGAACGTACTCATTAAACGCCAGCGCATTACTCAGCTTTGTTTTATACGGCATCGGCGACAAAAAAATCTCCGCAGTTTTCTTTCTTGCGGCTATCAGGAAATTCATAACCTCTTTTGAATAGCCGTTATCATCATTTTCTATTGGCTTCGTATCCGGGAAAGAGTAAGAACCGCTTTTCATTACTAACCGCACTGCTTCGGGGCACGCAAAAGACAGCGCATATTCCGTAAACTCGGTAAAATCAAAACTCAGCTTCGGATACTCAAAGCACGTTTTACAGAGCGCCTTCTCTCCGTATTCCTTTTGCAGCATACACAGCCTGTCTTTATCAAGAAAAGGACATTCTTTTTTCTCGTTCAATAAAAAAATTCTGTCGCCGTCGCTGTCGGTCACAATATTATCTTTGAGCATTTCTCCGAGGTTTCCCCGTACGGTTTTGTAAAAGCTTTCCGTCTCCTCGTCGATAACTATCTCCCAGTCCTTGCAGCAGGTATCGGGGCATTTGTCTGCTGTACAGTTAAACTCTTTATATACATCGGGTATGTAATGTTTCATCTTTATCACCGAGATAAGTTTATCATAATTTCATGCTTTTGTAAACACGCTGTACATTTCAGAAAAAATATGTTATACTATTACGGTAATACAATAACGGAGGTACAAATATGGACTACGCTAAGGTTTTAGCAAAAGAGCTCGGCATCAAAGAAGAATATGCCGAAAACGTCATAACACTGCTTGACGAGGGGAACACTATCCCGTTTATCGCGCGGTACAGAAAAGAAATGCACGGTTCGATGGACGATCAGCTTATCAGGACATTTTCCGAAAGGCTTGATTATTACCGCAGCCTCGACAGCAGACGAGAGGAAATCAGGGAGCTTATCAGAGCACAGGAGAAGCTTACCGACGAAGTATCTGCCGCGCTTGACCGTGCCGTAATGCTCAGCGAACTTGAGGATATTTACAGACCTTTCCGCCCCAAAAGGAAAACGAGAGCGTCCGTCGCCAAAGAAAAAGGACTTGAACCTCTTGCGCTTGCTATCCTGAATCAGGACAAGAACTTTTCCCCGACGAAGGAAAGCGTAAAATATGTCGATCCCGAAAAGGGCGTGGAAAGTCCGGACGACGCTGTCGCAGGCGCAATGGATATTATTGCAGAGATGGTATCAGACAACGCGGAGATAAGAAAATCCGTACGTGCAAG
>CADBRK010000045.1 GCA_902797065.1 uncultured Ruminococcus sp. | reverse complement strand
TCCCATTGTTTTATGGGGCAGGATTTTTTATTGCCCCGCAAAATCAAGAAAAGAGGTAATCAAAATGAAAAAGTCAACCAAAGTAATTGCGTTCTTAATGTCCATGTTCCTTGTCGCTGCCCTTGTTTTTACGGGATGTGACAACAAACAGCAGCCCGCTGCCGATAATAACAGCAGCGCTTCAGACACTGAGTCTGTCAGCGAAACAACAGATGCTCCCGCAAAGTATAAAGTCGGTATAATTCAATTCATGCCGCATCCGTCTCTCGATAATTGCTGTCAGGGTATCAAAAACGCTCTTGACGACGCAAAGATCGACTATGATGTTCAGGTGGGTTCTACTGCTTCCGCTGTGGACGATTGTCAGAACTACGCCGCAAGAATGGCTTCCTCCGGAGAGTACGACGCTATCATCGCTATCGCAACTCCTGCCGCTGCGGTTGCATATTCCGCAGTAAGAAACGCTTCAGCTGATATTCCCGTAGTATTCTGCGCAGTTTCCGATCCCGGTGCCGCTAAGCTTGTTGAATCACTCGAGAAGCCCGGCAATAACTGCACGGGTACATCGGACGCTTTTGATATAGGATCACAGATTCAGATCATCAAGGCTGTTCAGCCCGAACTCACAAAGCTCGGCGTTTTGTACACGACAACCGAACCGAACTCACTCTCTCAGCTTAAAACTCTCAAAGAGGAATGTGAAAAGAACGGCATCGAGCTTATCGAACAGGGTATCAACGACGCTACCGAGCTTCCCACAGCGGCTGCAACGCTTATTCCGCAGGTCGAGGCAATAACAAACCTTACCGACAACAATGTTGTTGATAATATGTCGACAGTTCTCGAGCAGGCAAAGGCTGCAAATATTCCCGTTTACGGCTCGGAGATCGAACAGGTCAAAAACGGTTGCCTTGCGGCTGCTTCGATAGATTATGTCGCTCTCGGCGAACAGACAGGTAAAATGACTATAGACATTCTCGGCGGTCAGTCTGCCGCAGAAATGCCCGTTTCGGTAATATCCGACAGCACTCCTGTATTCAATACCGACGTTGCAAAGGAACTCGGAGTTGAGATCCCCGCTGCTTACGCAGATGCGGAAAAGGTTACAACAGCCGGGTAAAATTGAATTAAAAATAATGCCGACAGTGTTTTTTGCGCTGTCGGCATAGCCGCAAAGAGGAAAGAAAATGGAAACGATAAATATTATTAAGATCATTCTCGAAGAGGGAGCAAAATATGCTATACTCGCTATGGGAGTATATCTTACGTACAGCATACTTGACTTCCCCGATCTGAGCGTTGACGGAACGATGCCGCTCGGCGCTATTGTGTCGGCTGTTCTGATCGAACAGGGCTTCCACCCGATACTCAGTATTATTGCCGCCATGATCGCAGGCGGAATTGCAGGCTGTATCACGGGTCTGCTGCATGTCAAGCTGAAAATACGCCCCCTGCTGTGCGGTATACTTGTGTTTACTGCGCTGCTGTCGATCAATCTTATCATAGCAAAGGCAGGAACAGGCGGACAGTCTATAGTATCTGTTTTCGGCGAGGAGACTATCTTTACGGGCAGGATCGCTTCGCTGATACCCGAATCTGTCGGCGGCGTTACTATACGCAAGCTTATAATTCTCTTTATCATAATGATAATCGTCAAGATACTGATCGATCTGTACCTTAAAACGAAGAACGGAATGCTTCTTCAGGCAACGGGCGCAAACGAACAGTTTGTCATTATGCTTGCAAAGGATCCCGGAAAGATGAAGATACTCGGTCTTTCAATAGGTAATGCTCTTGCTGCGCTTTCGGGCGCGATAATTGCCCAGGCTAACGAGACGGCAAACACAACTATGGGTACAGGTATGGTCGTGTTCGGACTTTCGAGCGTAATTATCGGACTTACGCTTTTCAGGAAAGTAAATTTCATGAGGGCTACCACTATGGTAATACTCGGTACAATGATATACAAAGCGTGCCTGCAGATCGCAGTTTCCCTCGGACTCCCGTCGGATTACAATAAGCTGCTCATGGTAATACTGTTTATCATTGCACTTGTACTCAGCGGAAAAATAGGCAGAAAGGGCGGTAACGATAATGCTCAGGCTTGAGAATATCAATAAGACATTCAATGCGGGAACGATAGACGAATGCAAGATATTTGACGACTTTTCTCTTAATATCGAAAAAGGCGAGTTCGTATCGGTAATCGGCTCCAACGGCAGCGGCAAGACAACGATGCTGAATATCATCTGCGGTTCGATGATGATCGATTCCGGAAATATTGTCTTTGACGGCAAAAATATTACAAAGCTGTCCGAGTACAAACGCGCGAAATATATGGGCAGGGTTTTCCAGTCGCCAGGTATGGGTACATGCCCCAATCTTACGATACTTGAAAATATGTCGCTCGCCGACAATAAAAACAAGCCTTTCGGGCTGGCAAGAGGCGTAAACAAAAAGAGAGTCGATTACTACAGATCGCTTGTCGAGGAGTGCGGTATCGGCCTTGAAAACAGAATGAATGTACCGGTAGGCAGTCTCAGCGGCGGGCAAAGACAGGCACTTGCTCTTGTAATTGCAAACATGGCGAATATTGATTTCCTCGTGCTTGACGAACATACCGCCGCGCTTGACCCGAAGTCGTCGCAGCTTGTAATGCAGCTTACCGATAAATTTGTCAAGAAAAGCAATATAACAACGCGTATGGTAACTCATAATCTGCGTTTTGCGGTCGAGTACGGCAGCAGGCTTATCATGATGCACGAGGGAAAGTGTATCGTCGATATAAAGGGCGACGAAAAGAAAAACTGCAACGTCGATGATCTTCTCAGAAAATTCAACGAGATAAGCATAGAAAAAGGCAATTAAACAAAAACACACAAGGGGGATATATATGAGAAAAAACATTCTTCTGATACTCGGACCCAATCTCAACATGGTGGGGCTGCGTGAAAAAAACGTCTACGGAGAAGAAACTGCCGAGAGCATTAACGAAGATATTCGCTCTCTTGCCGAAGATCTTGACATGAATATCGAGATATTTCAGTCAAACAGCGAGGGCGAGATCATAAGCAAAATACACTCGGCACTTGGCAAAAACGACGGTATCATCATAAATGCAGGCGCATACACACATTACAGCTATGCTATCCGTGACGCTATAGCCTGTGTTCCGTCTATACCCGTGATCGAGGTGCATATGTCGAATATCCATGCCAGAGAGGAGTTCCGTCATAAGACTGTCATAGGCGCAGTATGCAAAGGTCAGATCAGCGGGTTCGGCAAGTACAGCTATCACCTTGCGTTGTACGCATTAAAGGAGGCAGTTCTGTGAACGCACCCGATGTTACGGAAAAGCTGAGATATTACGTGAGATTGAAAAAGCTCGCTTCAAAGCTTGATTCTTCGGGCAGACAGGCTGCGCTTGTCACAAGCGAGACGAATATTTTTTATCTTACGGATTTCGCAAACAGTGAGGGCACGCTTTTCGTCACGAGAGACAAGACCTATTTTCTTGTGGATTTCCGTTACGGCGAGGCGGTGAAGAACAGCGTATCTAACTGCGAAGTAATTGTGTACAACAAGTTTTTTGAATCTCTGAAAGAGGTCGCACGCCGTCATGATATTAAGGAGATACTCACCGAAACCGAGAGTATGACC
>CADBRK010000044.1 GCA_902797065.1 uncultured Ruminococcus sp. | reverse complement strand
TAGGTATAGTTTACCCACGGTACGGCATTCTTATCCATCTGATATATAATGCCGCTGCTCAGCAGATAGAACATTCCGTCGCTGTCGGGCTTCGTAGCCTTGTAGCTTACGCTGAGATCGGGGTATTCCGCCTCAACGGTAACATAGGGGTCGTCGAGTCCGTACGACTTGATCTTCTCGTCGTCGGGAGAAACTGCGATCACTTTCTCGGCAGTGAGGTTGCGTACATTATTTACCATGTATGTCACAGTCTCTTCATTGGCTATAGTATCGTCGGGAGATGTGATAACATAGCTTGCGGAGAAAGCCGCACTGTCGGAATAATCGAGAACCACGTCTTCACCGAAAAGACTGCCGCCGAATACCATCTTCGTAAACACGTTGCCGCTGTCATCGTTTGCGGAGAAGCCGATCTCGGTCGATAGCATATCCATAGCGCCCATCAGGAAACCGTCTGCAGAATCTGTTTCAACGAGATATACATTCTCGTCGCCGTCAAGCATGAGATATGTGCCCTTGTTGTCGTCCGCGTCGTTGCCGACATATACCGTAACTTTCTCGCCGTCTGTATATTCGATCTTGACGGTCGCTCTGGGCTTGTCGAAGCCGAAATCGTTCTTTGCGGAACCGTCGTTGACTTTCTTTGAAGCCGTAATGCTTGCGCAGTCATTTGCAAGCTTATCGGGAGCACCCGTGAGCAGTTCCATGTCCTCATATCCGACAAGAGTATAAACAGTAGCGTCTGTCATGAGCGAGGTAGTACCGTCGGAGGCGGTCGTCTCCGTTTTGGGAGTCTCGGAAAGAACGGTGTATTTGCCTGTTTCGTTGTCTACATCCATGCTCTTTATCTCGGCAGGAATACGGCTTACAAGATGTACGTGTTCCTCTGCTGCCGCCATGGCGCTGTCAAAATCGGAACCCGACTCCGAAGAACCGTTCTCGTCGCTTTTATCCGGAAGAACAAAATATACCAGAAGGAATATGCCCACAAGAACAGCCACGGAAACAATGGCTATTATCAATGTTTTGGTTGTCTTTTTCATGTTAATGCTCCTTACATATTCAGGCGTTTGATGAAGATCACGAAGCCTGCGATCAGAATGCCCAACGGTATAATTATTATGAACAACGTACCAAGAATGCGTATCTTTGCGGATGTTATTCCGAGATCGGGGTTAGAAAGCGACTTTGCCTCGATTGATACGCTCACATCATCTCTGTTGACAAGAGTATTGAAAGCAGAGAGGATATAAGTCGAGTTGCCGTAAACGTTTGATTTAAGCAGTGTTTCGCTCATTGCAACGCTTGAACCTATAACAATGATATGAGACTGCTTTGTCTCGGTTTCGGAGCTGTCGGTATCGTCGGCAGTCGTTGTGCCCTTCTCGGCGATAGCGCCTATCACGAGATTCGGCGAAGCTACAGGCTCGTCGGCTGATTCGTCGGCATAGATGACGGTACTCTGATCGCTCAATGTAAGCAAAGAAGTAACATTAGTCGTATCAACGATATTGAGCGGTTTTGTGTAGCCGCCTATTACGCAGAACGGGAGATTCTTGTTCTTCATCTTTGCGTTGTAGGTCTGCTCCGCATACTGAGTAGCAAAGAGATAGTAACCGCCGCCGAGAGGCGCCATGTAATCTGTGTCGTTCTCGATAGCGTAGCCGTTATCAACTTTTATTCCCCATTCCTCGATAAGAGAATCTATATTCGGTGTATCGAGCAATGCGGCAGACGGCAGATAGAGGAACTGCTTGCCGTATTCTCCTCCGTTGAGAAGGAAATCGGAAATACTGTTTACTGCGTTCTCGTCAAGGTCTACCGACGGCGCAAAGAGTACAAGTATAGATGTATCTTCGGGTATAGATCCTACCGCAGGCGACATTTCGTCCGTTTCAAAGCCGTTTGTTTCGAGGTAATTCTTGAAGTAGGAATAATCCTCGCCGTTGATGTCGGAGATAAACGTTACCTTGGGTTTATTGTCAAGCGTAACATTAAGTATAGCGGACGTTACCGCTTCTTCTACCTTGGAATCGGAGATCACATAATTATAAGTATTGTAATCTATCTCGTAATTGAACAGATCGCTGTCTTTGAGGTATTTATATCCCTTATCGCACTCTACAATAACGCCGTAATAGCTCAGCGTTTCATTGGGGTATTTGCTGCTGAATGTCGGGTTGGACGCCATATCAACGTATTCGAGAGTGATCTTGTCGGAATTATTGTCATACTCATGCAGGAGCGTATTTGTCTGAATATAATACTCTCCGCCGCTCTTGTACTCTTCTTCATCGGAAAGTACAATGATCCTTATATCGTCCTTCAGACCGGGGAGATACTCAAGTGTCTCCTTTGAAAGCGCAAAGCTGTTTTTGCCTGTTGTATCAAGCGAGAACGCAGGAACTTTCTCCGTAAGCGTAACGGCGATAAAGTTTATCAGCACGATAGCTGCGATAAACAGAACCACAAGCACGATCGAGAACCAGCCTCTTCTGAAGGCCCTTGCCTTAAGCTCTCGCTTTGCTTTGCGGGCGTCTTTGCGTTCAGCCTTCTTTTTCGACTTTTGATCGTCCTTCTTGTCGGGCTTCTTCTCGGCTTTCTTCTCTGTTTTCTTCTCGGATTTCTTATCGTCTTTCGGCTTTTTCTCTTTTTCGTCTTCGCTGTCGGTACTCTTTTCTGCTGTTTCGACAGTTTCTTCGGGAACTGCTTCTTCCGTCTCGTCGGTCACGGGTTCCGCAGTTTCGGGTTCAGCCGTCACGGCTTCTTTGATCTCGTTTTCCGTTTCGTCCTGCTTTTCTAAGGAAAGGGACTTTACTTCTTTATCTTCAATGTTGTTATTGATATTCTTTTTCTTACTCATAACAGTATTTCCTCCTTAGCTCCAGCGTTTTTTCTCGATAACACGAATTGTCAGGAATATGAACAGCGCTATCACCGAGAGGAAAAATACTACATTTGCGAGCGTCAGCATTCCGACTGTGAAATCCTGATAGTGAGACAGGAACGAAAGCTTCTGGAAAATATTAGATATAAAAGCTACCGGGATAGCCTTCGCTACGTTATCTATCAGATATATGAACAATCCCGTTGCAAATCCTGTTATAGCGGCGATCATCTGGCTTTCTGTCAGAGACGACAGGAAAAGGTTTATTGCGATCATCGTGCAGCTGAGTATAAACAAGCCGAGGAAATTGCAAAGTATTACGGACCAGTTCGGCGTTACAAAGAACGAAAGCACAAATCCGAAGATCAGATATATCGACATACATACAAGATTGAGTATACATGCCGAGAAGAACTTGCCCATTACGATCCCGAAAATACTAACGGGAGAGGTCAGCAGCGCCTGATCGGTCTTAAGACGCTTCTCGTCGCTGAGCAGCTTCATGCACATTATCGGAGTCAGCAGGATGGTTATCAGAAACATATTTGTAAATACATACGTAAGGTTGGACGTATCGTTTACAAGACAAACTACAGTAAAAAACAACCCGGAAAAGAACATAAATATCGCCATTACGACATATGCGATCGGCGAACAGAAATAAGAGTAAAGCTCTCTTTTGATAATTGCGCCCATTATTATTCCCCTGCCTTTCTTGATGAAATCCTTGTATCGGAGGTGAGTTTCAGGAATGCTTCTTCAAGCGTGATGTTGTCACTTCTGAGACCCAGTATCGGGATATTCGCCTGAGCGAACGCAAAGAACAGTTTCTTCCTTATATCGGCATCCTCTTTGACTTCGACGGAGAACTCGTATACATCGTCGGAAAGTACCGATTCCGTCTTAACGCTCTTAACATCCGGGACAGAAGAAATAACGTCGATGATCTTCGACTTATTGCCCTCGGCTTCAACAAGCAGCCTGTTTGACTTTGTAAGCTTCTTTGAGAGTCCGTCTGTAGTCTCATCGGCTACGACATGACCGTTGCTGATGATAACGACTCTGTCGCATATCGCCTGTACCTCGGACAATATATGCGAGGAAAGAATAACTGTGTGCTTTTTGCCGAGACTCTTTACAAGATTCCTGATCTCAATGATCTGCTTGGGGTCAAGGCCTACAGTAGGTTCGTCGAGAATAAGCACCGGGGGGTTGCCGAGCAGCGCCTGCGCAAGGCCGACACGCTGTTTGTAACCCTTTGAAAGATTCTTGATAAGTCTGTGCGTTACCGAGCTAATCTTTACAAGACGGCATACCTCTTCGATATGCTCCTCTTTGTCGAGCTTGACCTTTTTGAGATCGAACATGAATTCAAGATACTTCTGCACCGTCATATCAAGATAAAGCGGGGGTATTTCCGGCAAATAGCCTATCTTGCTTTTTACGCCTTTGGGGTCGTCGAGTATCTCGCAGCCGTCTACGGTGACGGTACCGCTTGATGACGACAGATAACCTGTAATAATATTCATAGTGGTTGATTTGCCTGCGCCGTTGGGACCCAGAAAACCGAGTATCTCTCCGCTCTCAACGGTGAAGCTTACATTATCGACTGCTTTGTGCTGACCGTAGCATTTCGTAATGTTCTTAACCTCTATCATACCATATCACTCCTTGTTATTTTATATAGTTTCTGCATTGTAATACAGCTTAGCCTTACCATTATCCAACACAATTGTTAATAGAGTATGAATTATGAAAGATTTTGAAGTGAAAAATAAAAAATTTTTTCTGTGCTGCACTGCCGCTTCTAAATTATAATACACTTACTTAAAAATAAGCTGAGAAAAACCGCTGTCTTTCAAGCGGTTTTCAAATTATCTGAAAATATGTCTGTACTTGCCCTCTGCAATATGAGGGAACGCTTTTCTGATACGGCGGCTTATGCGCAGAGCTTCACGGGAATGCGCCGCAAGCTTCTCTTTAAGCTGCTCATACTCTGCTTTTTTCTCTTCCAGAGTTTCTTTCATCTCCTGCTCTTTCTCCGCAAATTTTTCCTTAATGCGATCGCTGCGCTCCATCGCTTCAAGCGTTCTGTCGCTGAGATTCTCCCCTATCTTCCCGGATACCTGTTCGAGCGCATGTTTTATCTCTTCTGCGGAACGAATATACTTGCGTATCTTCATCACGTTTATCAGGGTAACGGTTATGTCCGACACGAAAACCGCCGACAGAAGTATAAGTGCCGCTATAAGCGCGCCCTGAGGCATTATCCTCAGCACCGCCATAACGGACGGGTGTACGACGTCTATAACAAGCACGCAGGCGAGTCCCCACATGATAGAGAACTTCAGGCAGATATAACCCTTCAGGTTAAAAGGTTCCTGACTGTAGTCCCACCATTTTTCATTAAAAAGACGTTCGAGGACAAAGCCACCTATAAATTCTATCAGAGAAGTAAAACCCATCGACGACAAGAAAAGCAGCGCCCAATAGTCTTTTATGGGTTCGAGGAACATTACGACAGACAGCACGCCCAGACCGTATATCGGGCATACGGGTCCTATCATAAATCCGCGGTTCACGAATTTTCCATGTTTAAGCGTTGCGTACACAACCTCGGTACACCAGCCGACAAAAGCGTATATAAGAAATACAGCCAGTGTTTCGGGAAAAGTATAGTTTTCAAAAAAGTTCATTTTATCACCAAGAACAGATTATTAAAAAAACAATTTCTTTTGAAGCCTTACGGCTTATCGGTTCATATATTGCTGATTATCGTATTCACTCCGCCCGCTGCAATAAGCTTTTCTCCGAGTAAAGCGGCATTTTTCGCCAACTCACCAGAAGAAATGATCCTCTCGGCTGCAGCGCGTATATTTTCGGCGGTAAAATCATTATAATCCATCGTTATTCCGGCATTATTATCGGAAATGCTTTTTGCATTATATTTTCTTTCAAATACTTTTCCGGGAATTATTATCTGAGGGACTCCGTGAATAAGACCATCTGCCATGCTGTTCTGCCCGCCGTGATTGATAAACAACACCGCTTCATCAAGCAGTTTATCAAATTTCCATCGTGGGGCAGCGTGAATGTTGCTGCAGTCACATGTTTTCAGATATGAAGACGCAATATACACCTGATACTTGCTTTTTTCAAATGCTCCCTTGATTACATTCAATGTCTTTGAAGCGGAAACAGTTCCATTCCCCATATATACAACGATCTTATTTTTTCGGGGAACATCTCTCCCTCTCGGTTTAACGGTTTTCAGTGAGCCGCAAAAATACACATCGGTCTTTTCTATGGGTTCCAGTTCTCTGATGCTCGGACAGAATGATTTATCTGCCCAATCAAACAGACTCACCGCCGAACCGACCCGGGGAAGCTGTAATTCTCTCAACAATCTGTTAAGACCTTTGGCTAATCCGGCATTATGTGCGTATTCATACTGCGTCGGGTAACTGACAGTAACATACAGCGGCAAACCTTCTGCTTTTGCCGCTATAATCGCCGAAATATTAAATTCGGTATAAACAATATCCGGGGCATACTCTTGTATCGCCCTCCTGACGGAAGCTGTGCTTTTTTTCAGATAACGATAATCAAGATTCCCCGTAAACCAAAGAACCTGATCGAAGCAGTCCACGGTCTTTTTTGAAACAATCCCAAGCTTCTGAGCAAGCGGGAATGTTCGTGATGAAATAACCGCAGGTAGCCCGAAGGGCATAGGAACATCAAGAAAATAATTCTTTACGCCTGGCAGTACCCTGTAGTTCACATCTTCCGCCATACAGAAAGCCACCCCGATCCCTGCTTTTCGGAACCCCTCCGCCAACAGTCTGCACCTTGAGGAAGGTCCGGACGTTTCTGCCATTGCAGCCATCGGAACAATAAGAATTCTCATCTTTTCTGAACCTTTTTCTCTATTAAAGTTCCCTGCCGTTTACGTATCTCTTCATAGCCTCAAAGCTTTCCGCACTGATGACATGCTCGATACGGCAGGCGTCCTCTGCGGCGACTTTCGGATCTACGCCGATATTTTCAAGCCACCGGGAAATAAAGGTATGTCTTTCGTATATGCGCTCGGCGATCTCTCTGCCCGATTCCGTAAGCTCGATAAAGCCCTTTGTATCCACGTCGATATACCCGTGCTGGCGCAGGTTTTTCATAGCAATGCTTACACTCGGTTTTGAAAAACCAAGCTCATGGGCAATGTCGATGGAGCGCACCATACCTTTTTTGTTTTTCAGGATCAGTATTGTTTCGAGATAATTCTCTGCGGATTCCTGTATTTTCACACTTGCCACCGTCTTTCTTACTCGTTGTTCTTCTCTGCGCGTGCTTTTATGATCTCCTCAAGCTGCCCCTTTGTAAATCTGTGATTCTTGTTGCAGAAATGACAATTAGCCACGGCATAACCCTTTTCGTCTGCAAGAGAACGTATCTCGTCGTCGGTTAGCTTTGAGATAGCCATAACGACTCTCTCTCTGCTGCAGCCGCAGTAATATTCTATCGGCTGTTCGTCGAGTACCTCTACCTCAAAGCCGTCGAGAGCCTTTTTGCACATATCCAGTATCGACATGCCCTTTGCAAGCATAGTGGTAACAGGCTCCAGCTTGCTGACGTTTGTCTCGATCTTCGTTATTGTTTCATCGGTAGCGCCGGGAAGAAGCTGTATCAGCATACCGCCTGCAAGCAGTACTTCGCCGTCCTCTTTATTGATAAGCACGCCGAGTGCGCAAACGGTTGGTATCTGCTCGCTTGTTGCGTAATACCCCGTGATGTCCTCTGCGATCTCGCCCGAGATCAGGTTGCATACGCCGATGTACGGCTCGCCGGTACCGTAATCACGCATAACGTTGATAACGCCGTCTTTGCCGACTGCCTTTGCGACATTTATTTTTCCGTTTGAATAATACTCTGTTTCCGTCTGTGGGTGTTCGACATAACCACGGCAGTTGCCGCTGCTGTCCGACACTGCAACGATCGCCCCGAGAGGACCTCCGCCGTTTACTCTGAGCGTGACCGCAGCTTTTTTCTGTTTCAGCATTACGCCCATAATGGACGACGCCGTAAGCAGTCTGCCCAGAGCGGCAGTAGCAACGCTTGACGTGTGGTGGAGCTTCTTGCCCATATGGACGATGTTTGTTGTATCTGCGGCGATAGCTATCACCGCGCCGTCGGAGGTAATGCAGCGGATAAGCTTATCCTGCGTACGAACGGAATTATCCTCCGAATATATATCCTGTGTATTATCGTTATTCATTTCATAGATCCTTTCACTGTTATAGTTATTTCTTCCTTGCGGCAAACGTGATCCGCTGAGTATCCTCACAAGGCTGTTCAAACGTCATATCACGATAGACCGCAAGCGTCTCAAATCCGCTGTTTTCAAGCATACTTATTATATCCTCCTCGGCGTATGCGTACTCGGAAAAACATTCTCTCTCCCTGATATAATGATCTTCCTCGGGGATAAAAAAGTCCAGCTCGATCTTCACTTTATGCTGTTCGCCGCTGTAGGTATTCTGCCACACGCAAAAAACCTCGTCGGTATCATACACAAAGGTATTGCCGCCAAGGATCTCTTTGTGCTTGTAGACAGTGTTCACATCAAAGACAAACAGTCCGCCCTGTTCCATATAGTACGCTACTCTGTCGAAAGTTTTCTGAACCTCCCGCGCTCCCTGAAGATGACTTATGCTGTCAAGCGTACAGACGCACGTATCTATTGTGCCGTACAGTGTCAGCGACTGCATTTTTTGTTTGAGGAACAATATATCAAGTTCTTCGTCGGCGGCTTTCATCTGAGCCTCTGTCAGCATTTCCGACGACATATCCGCCCCGAAAACATCAATGCCTCTTTTTTTGAATTCGACGGTAAGACTCCCCGTACCGCAGGCAAGATCAAGAGTGCACCCCGGTTCATGGGCGAAACGCTCAAACAATCTGCAAAGATAATCGGCTTTGGCTTTATAATCGACATTCCGTGTCAGACCGTCATAGAACTCCGCAAAAACACCGTAAGACATTACTCGGATTCCTTTTCTTCGAGCTTTTTGAGACGTTCAAAAACAAGGGCGTAGCCGTCGCAGCTTGTGTAATTAAGAGATCGGTTCACACGGCTGATAGTAGCGGTGGAAGCGCCCGTCTGGGCAACGATCTTGCTGTACACCGTCTTGTCGCTGAGCATTTTTGCCACCATCAAACGCTGAGACATGGCTTTAAGCTCGGGGATCGTACACAGATCCTCAAAAAATTTGCGGCAGTCGTCAACCGTTTCAAGTGTGGTTATAGCTTTAAAAAGATAAACAAGGCTATCTTCGTTCAAATTTGCATTCATTGAAATAATCTCCTATAAATATTTTTTGTTTCGCACGTATTAACGCGCTAAAACACAGTAAATAGATTTTAACATATAAAAGCGAAAAAGTAAAGGGGTTAATAAAAAAACTTAAAAGTATTGTATATTTTTTTCGATTATTGTAAAATACTATTAGTACAACAAAGAGGTGAGATCATGGAAAACATTCTTTTTATCAATGCGTGTGTCCGCTCGGAAGATATTTCAAGAACATACCGTCTGTGCAAAGCATTTCTCGACAGATATAAAATCATTCACCCCGACACGACAGTTACGGAAATAGTGCTCGCTGGTTCGGGTCTTTCTCCGCTCACTCAAAGCGATGTCGAAAAACGAAGCGCACTGATCCTTGCCGGTGATTACAGCGACCCTATGTTCGATCACGCAAAACAGTTTGCGAATGCAGACAAGATAATCATCGGCGCGCCGCTGTGGGATCTGTCATTCCCCTCGATACTGAAAGTGTATATCGAGCACATCTGCGCAAACACGGTGACGTTCACTTATGAAAACGACATGCCCGTCGGGTTATCGAAATTCTCAAAGCTGCTGTACATCAGCACGTGCGGCGGATTCGTCGGAGAGAAAGACTACGGAAAAGAGTATATCATTGGGATCGGAGAATTCCTGGGACACGGAGAATTTATGAGCCTTACCGTTCAGGGACTCGATATAGCGGGCACGGACATTGAGGCGATAATGACCGGCGCAGAGGAAAAATCAGCCCGGCTTGCGGAAGTATTCTGAGAAAACACAAAACAAAAAACGGGATCTCACGCAGAGAGAATCCCCGTTTTTTCACCAGACAGACTATAAAAATACGGACAGCTATGACGCTGCCCGATTTTTTATAGTTTAGTTTAAGTAAATTTCATTACAGATATATTACTTATACTTACGCTTACGCGCAGCCTCAGACTTCTTCTTACGTCTTACAGAAGGCTTCTCGTATGCTTCTCTCTTGCGAACCTCAGCAATAACGCCGGCTCTTGCACACTGCTTCTTAAATCTTCTGAGTGCG
>CADBRK010000043.1 GCA_902797065.1 uncultured Ruminococcus sp. | reverse complement strand
CAGCGCAGGGTTATGTACGCTCATCGGCTCTCTTGCGTCTGTTATAAACTATCGTATATACGTCAGGGAATACCCGAAGAACGGCGGTAAATTTATAAAGGTCTTTACGCTGATAAGTCTGGCATTCTTTGCGTTTGTCGTTATACCGGGGTATTTTATAAGCCGTGCAGCTTAACACCTACGATAGACAGTTAAGAAAATAAGTCGTCAGTGAGCACTATTTGCGTTCTCCATCACCCTCATTCCGATCACCGTTATATCATCATCTCGGCACAGCTTGCTGCCTATAGTCGCCTCGTCGATAATATCGTTTACAAGCTCCTGAATATCCCTGCCTTCGTATGACCTCATCATTTCTCCGATCCAGCTGTCGCTTATCGCAACGGCTCCGTCCGACACCATTACCACAATATCTCCGTGCGCAAGCTCTATCATATCATGCGTTAGCTTTACGTCGGGCAGTATTCCCGCAGGAAGCGACGTCGGCTCGACACGGTGTATCCTGCCGTTCTTGCGTACAAAGGTGATCGGCGCTCCGGCTTTCATTATCTCCGCTATTCCCGAAAAAAGGTCTATGCTTACCATATCGACGGTAGATATAGACTCGTCCTCCGATTTCACCATAAGCGCAGAGTTAGCCACATTCAGCGAACAGTCGAAGCTAAGCCCCGCTCTGATGAGCTTGGTCATAACGCTTACCGCAAGCCCCGCATCGACAGTTGCGCGTCCTCCCGTACCCATGCCGTCGCTTATGATAGATACAAACCTCCCCTGACCGTCATTGAAATAATTAAAGCTGTCGCCGCACAAAGTACCCCCGCCGCAGTTATGCTGCGCCGAACCTATCTGAATATCAAATCTGGGCTTTTCCGAAAATACAGCCCTGCTTCGTCCTCCGATGTTTGTGACCTGTGGAGTTTCAAGCTCCCTGCCGCAAGCCTTGGAGATTTCTTTTACTATATTCTGATGCTTCAATATCTTTCTTTCGCTGTCGGCTGTTTCAAGTTCCACCTCCATTCTGCCGAATCTGTCGAGCCTTGCGCTGCATTCCACGGGAACAAAACCGTTTGCTTTCAGATAAGCGCAGACTCTTTCCGATGCCCCGAGATCGTAGCTTTCGTAATGCTCAAACTCCGTTTTCAGATCTCCGAGTATATCGCCGAGTCCGCAGAGCTGCCCGGCAACTACACCCCTGATCTGAGAAACTCTTGTCTCCGCCGTAATGTAATTGATGTAGCTTTCGTACTGTCTGTTAAGCGTGCGCGCCATCTCTTCGGATCTGCAGCACTTTCCGTTGACAAGCTTCCGTATATTCTCTCCGCTTATCTCGCCGTTGTTTTTAAGTAAAGGCGTGATCGGCAGAAACTTATCCTCCTTTCTCTCGGCGTCATTCTGCCAGCAAAAGCCTCTCATTCCGCAGCGTGTACAGTTTTCTTCTATACACTGAGTATATACGCTCTCGACATCCTTTGAGTAATAATCTTTCAGCTTAGTCGCTACCGCATTGACCGTGTCGGATATTCCCTTCAGCGCCTTTGACGCAAAATCCAGCCGCATTATGACCGATCGTCTCAGTCCCTCGCTTTCGGAAGTATCGGTGTGTACCGAAACATACGACGCTATCCTGTTGCCTGTTTCTTTCGGAATAAGCATGAATATTACCGACGCTGCCAACGTCTCATAAAAGAACGCCGCAGACTCCTTTGTAAGTCCGTTCTGCAAAGACGCGATACCTGCGCACAGCGTAAACGACGCACACGCCCACAGCTTACCGGCATAAGCAAACAACCCTGCCATCAGTCCGCCGAAGCTGTACCCTGCAGCTATGAACCCGAAATTCTCCGAACCTATACTGAAAACTATTCCCGTTGCGGTACCGCCTATACAACCTCCCGAAACCGACCCGTAGTATGCGCAAAACAGCACTGCCGTCACCGCAAGGATCCTGCCCACCGAAATACCCGAAAACGTCAGCGAATTTGCCGCCAGCAAAAAAATACAAGCCGTCATTACGATACACGCTATCTCCTGCTGATCGTATGTAGATATACCCTTGCTTCCCGATGCAAGGGCTACGCTCCGCCCGAAGAAATACGCTCCCACTGCCGCAAGCAGCGATTCGATCACGCACATTACAACATCCTGCGCACCTCTGCCCGTTACGAGTATGATAACTATTCCCGTACAAAGCAAAGGCGTCATAGCGACGATCGGAGCGAATAAAATATTATCTCTGATCTTTTCTATGTCATTAAGCAGCCATCTGATCGCATATACTGTCACAACCGCAGCAGCGTAACGAAAACTGCCCTGCGGATACAGCAGGATATATCCTACGATCGAACCCACAGATCCGAAGAACGCATTCCGGTACGGCACCGCCGCGCAGAACGCCACCCCGAACGGCGCAAAGCTCCCGAAAACAGCGCCGCGTGACACGACCGTTCCGCACAGAAAGTATATCACATTGATAAGCAGCGAGCTATACTCTCCTTTTTCACCGAACACAGCCAAAAGATTTTTTCTTCCTATAGATATTGCCCTCATAAACAACGTCCTTTCAACAAAGATATGTTTTCCTCATTGATGTTGGCTTTTTGAGGAAAACCAACTCTGTCTGTAAGTGTAACAGAATTGTGATAATAAACGTGTCGCAGTCGGTTGTCGCAATATACTTGTTTAGGCTGAAAAGAAAATTATGGAACAGTGTTTCTTTTTGAATAAACCAAATGATCCATAAGCACAGCGATTATTACAAAAACATATAGAATATTTTTCACTCTGCGCATATTGACATTTTTAAATTTTATGATAAAATTTTATTACCGGTAATAAAAGAACCGACAACACCGCCTCAGCATACAATATAATATACTGAACAGGCAGCGTTTGCACAAATGCGTAGCCGGGCTACTTAGCAGCAGTTGATCTATTCACCTGTGGGACAGAACACGTTCCGCAGGTGTTTTTTAATTTTTCAGAGGTGATATTATGGACAGCAACAGAATAGTAACACGTGTATCAACAGTCAGCATAATCGTAAATATCCTGCTGTCGGCCGTAAAGCTTTTTGCGGGGATTTTCGCCCACTCCGCAGCGATGGTATCGGACGCGGTACATTCCGCATCCGATGTATTCAGCACGGTCATAGTAATAATCGGGTTTCGCATATCGAACAAAGCGCCCGACAAGGAACACCCCTACGGGCACGAGCGGTTCGAATGCGCCGCAGGTATAGTTTTGTCGGTAATACTCTTTATCACGGGTCTGGGGATAGCAAAAAGCTCCCTTGATTCTATCCTGTCGGGGGAATATCACACAGCATTGATCCCCGGAACAGCCGCACTGATAACGGCTGTGATCTCGATAGTATCAAAGGAAGCGTTGTACAGATACACAATGATCTACGCAAAGAAGATCGCCTCGTCTGCGCTCAAAGCGGACGCATGGCACCACCGCAGCGACGCGCTCTCGTCTGTCGGCGCATTGATAGGCATAATCGGCACACGCAGCGGAATAGCGATCTGCGAGCCTGCGGCATGTCTTGTGATATGTTTGTTTATAGTCAAGGCATCGTATGACATATTCAAGGAAGCGTTGGATAAAATGGTAGATAAAGCCTGCGACGACGACTTGCAGCAGGAAATGCGGAATATTATTCTTGAACAGAAAGGCGTAAAAGACCTCATCGAGCTTAAAACAAGAATGTTCGCCGCAAAAATATATGTCGATGTTGTCATCTCGGCGGACGGTGATCTGCCGCTCACACAGGCGCACGAGATAGCGGAGAACGTACACGACAGCATAGAGAAAACCTTTCCCCGGGTGAAGCACTGCATGGTGCATGTTGATCCGAGTGAGGAGGAAAAGTAAGATTGGCTACAAAAATCCCCCTTTCCTTTTTCGGGAGAGGGGGATCAATGTTATCTTGAAATTATGACAATCCTTCTACCTTATATCCAACCGTAAAGCGGAGGATCGACAATGCGTCTTTGTTGGT